>JALUWC010000083.1 GCA_027019885.1 Geoglobus sp. | reverse complement strand
CCGCTCCGTTTGCAATCATCAGTGTTATTGCTGCAGCTCCTGGGCCAAAGAATACAAGAATAAATGTCCCCACAAGCTCTGCCAGACTTCTCCGCAAGAGGTCAGCCATCTTTAACCCTCCATGGCCTCATGGCAGACAACGCATACAATTCTGGGAACCGTTTTTTTCAGTTTCTTGGCCGGGAACGGATAGCCGCCTTCCCAAAGCACAGTTTCCTGCCTCACCAGATGTTCCATGCAGACTCCCATACCACAAACGATACAGATAGCAACCGCATCTGTATCCATCCCCTGCTCTTTGCAAAGATAGCACTTCATAATCGTTCACCTTTTGCTCTAAAAAAAGAAAAATTTGGGTTAAACTGCCTCTCTCCACTGGCAGTAGTCGTGTCTCACATCGATAAGGGCTGCTGTGGCGCAGTCCTTGCACACTCTGGCAGGAGAGCCGGGGCTTTCTTTATGCAATGAAATCACGTTTGTAACCATGGTCGCAGTCACAGGCTCGCTGGTGAGCAAGCATGGATAGTCTGCCAGTCGCATAAGGGCTGAGAATCTCACGCTTATAGCACAGGCCGGATATGTGTAGCGCTGCGGGTTCATGAGCACTTCATTCTCATGGATTGGGTCCAGATTGACTTCAAAGCCTCCTACCTTAGGCACAAGCTTATCAGCAGAGCCGTTTTTGTTTCTTCTTGCCTTGTCCAATGACTTCCAGCCTCTGTAGATCATGTCCATGAAGTCGTGGTTGTGCAGTTCTGCTGCTCCCCCTCTCGTTGGATAGAGCTGGACGTAGTTGTGGAAGCGCTTTGTAAGCAGATCCACAATCATTGGAGCTGTGAAGCCATCAAGCTCGAGAATGTATTCTGTTGCAACTGCTGACGATCCCGTGGCCAGTGATAGCGGTTGATACTCGTTCTTGAATCCATCGACAGCATTCCTCAGCGTTGAGTCCATGACCTCCGTAACAGCCTCTATTACCGCCATCACCACGTCATCCTTGCACATATTGAAGGTTGATTGAGCTATGTGGTGGGCAATGTCTCCAACACAGTATGCCGGAACGGTTACGATGTTACCATAATGCACACCGTCATCAATTGCCTCCTTAACCGCACCTTCCATTTTCTTCCTGTACCTGCTCATGTATTCTCTCACGTCGAAAGATGTATGACCGAAGTCGTCCATCAGCTTTGCCTGTCCTTCTGTGGGCTGATCGTAGATAAACTGAAGCATCTCAACTTCCTTCTTAACAGCCTCGCTCAGCGTTGCTCCATTCTCGATTTCATTTCCGAAAACCTCGCCTATTCCGTAAGAGGTGTTCATGCCCCATGACTTGGCGGAAAGAATTGCCTGCTTGTGATGCTCGGGGATGTCAAGGGTCTTCAGAATTCTGTTCACCACATTGCTGGTGCTTCCCGGCACTAAAGCAAAGTCAACAACACATGTTGGCCCGTAAAAGCCTCCGTACCTTCTGACACATTCAAGCCCTATCAGGGCTTCGCTCTTTCCAATTGCCTCAATAAATGCTTCCATACTCTTCCTGAAGCTTTCATCCTCGTCATACAGGATCTCCAGGATTGCTGGAGTCTGGTAATGCTCAACAAAGGGATCATCCTCAGGTCTGATCGTCTTCGTCAGATTCTTCAGAATTTCAAAGTGGGCATTCACGCTGTCCACATGCAGTCTGAAAACAGCCTTGCTCTGATCTCCGACTGCTTTCATTTTGTTTGCGGCATCCACATATGCCTTCACGTCATCGATTACAAACTCTCCTCCTCTCCTCTCTTTAACGGTTTTAACATCAGCCCACTGGGCCGTCATGGCTTCTTCAACCATCTTCTCAAAAATCTCTTTCACATCAGATCACCGTATTTTAATTCGGTTCTTCCAAGAAATACACTTTGGCAGACATGTTTCAGCTTTGAGAGTGGACATGTCCAAAGTCATCTATTAATAGTTTGAGAGTGGACATATCCACATGTATGTTGCCAAAGTTAGAGTTAGTCAGCACACGTGCTCTCTGGCCGTTGCAACTCAAGATGGCGGGATGAGCATGGATTTGCTCGAATATATCATCCTCAACGACGAGGATGCCCTTTTTCTTGCGAGAATAACAAGGCTGGATGGGAACCCTAAAAAATATTTCGATATTATTGAGAACCATAAAAGTACCCGTTTTCTCCAGATACTTGAAAAAACACCCACTACACTTGATTTCCTGGCGGTTATAAGGGATGTAAGTGGGATAAAAGCCTTCGAGGATGCCTATTGCTTCATAAAACCACCGATAAAGGTGGAAAATGGAGACAAGATATACACGGTTTTTGCGCCAAGTCTTACAATGCTCAAGCAGGCATACGATCGGCTGAAGAAGATAGGAAACTGGAGGGTCGAGGAGGTAAAGAAGATAATGGACGGCAAGCCCCTTCTGACAAGAAGCCAGATGAGGGTTGTCAAAACTGCATGTGAAATGGGCTATTTCTCACCGAAAAGAAAGGCCACAATCAGGGATATTGCAGATGCTATGGGTATTGCAAAGAGCACCGCTCATAAACACCTTCATGAGGGCATATGCAGGATAGTGGAGCATTACATTGAAAGCGGAAAAAGAGTCGAGGACATTGAGAACTTTTTTGCGTGATTGATTAAAGTCGTTCTTGAATTCATAGCACTATCAAAAAATTGATTATAGCACTCAGTTTAAGCGTGAATCCTTGAATGTTTTTTAACACCAGGAATTTCGTATAAAGCACATAATCCATTAACGCCCGTCAAAAGCAGAATCACACCGATAATTGCAAACAAGAAGTCATATGGTATATAACCCAGCTTTTCCATAATTTTTTAGATAATTGCCTCACAAACTGTAGGTAGGATGATTATGGGATAGAAGAGACTGGGAGATATACAGGATTCTGAAAAACGACAGGAGATCCAAACGTACCGAAATAGCAAAAATTCTTGATATTACCCAAACCATACGTTAAAGAGAGGTTTGAAAGCCTGTTAAAAAGAAAGGAGATTGCCGAACATAAAAAAGAGGACTACATCTGTGAAATGGTAAACTTGGAGGTGGATGGAATGGAAAATGCTGCCAGACCTGCTGACAGAGGTAGAGGATGTTCTGACTGTCCAGCAACACGGTATTTTCCCATGCGATTTGAATTTTGCAGGCATGTCAACCTCTTAAAAATAAAAATTTAGGTTAAAAATTTATTTCTGTGATAATCAGGCTTTACCATTTTCTGTGCAGGTCTCAAAGCCCGTGCTGATTTAACCATATTCAAAATAACGGTCGACGAACTGAGAGATGCAATATCAAGGGACCCACCTATGATCTGGATAGTACATGGAAGCATGGGGAAGGGTTAATCTTGTGTCTGGGGGTGTGAATCTAAGGAAGCCTGTGGATTTTACTCACCGCACTGAATAACGGCTTTACAAAACAATACTCGATTTACCGAACAACATCAAAGACAAAAAAGTTTAAGCAGAGTTCAGACTAAAAAAACTTATGCAGGAACTGAAAAAAATTGATGAAATCATTTTCCTCGTTGAAGAAACAGAGGATGGTTACATTGCAAGAGCCTTGGGTCACTCAATTTTCACCGAAGCTGATTCCCTTGAAGAATTAAGAGAGATGGTCAAGGATGCAGTAGAGTGCCACTTTGATGAAGAAGAGAGGCCAAAGATCATCAGACTTCATATCGTTAAGCAAGAGGTTCTGGCATT
>JALUWC010000082.1 GCA_027019885.1 Geoglobus sp. | reverse complement strand
GTGACACTTCGCTATTTATGTGTACTGCCCCTCTTTTGCTTCTTATTGTATATAAAGTAAATGCAACCCTTGGAATAAGTACCCTAAGCGAGATATGTAAATCTCTTTCCGGAATATTCTCTAAGTTTTTATAAATCTCATTAAAATTGGGTTTTTCAGGGATTTCGCTAAAAGCGATATTTGATAAAATCTGAAAAGTAATTTCTACAAATTTTCCAGCTTTAGCTAATACTAGTTCATAGTTTTGTGTATAGTAGGCAGTTTTAATTCCTTTATACTCATCCAGTAACATTCTGAAAAATTCTTTGTTTACAGTTTGTGGAAGGTCGTCTAAAAGTTCAACTAACATTTGTCTACCCCTCCGGTAAAGATTCGATATACTCTATTCCATCTTTTGAGATTTTCCAAGCCTTTAGGCCATCTATCTTTTCTTTACATTCGATAAAATAACCTTTTTTGCTGGCTTTGGAGATTGTGTCGCTGAAATTTTTTGGTGGAATAAGCCTAGCTTCCTCATACATTCTTTCTATATCCTTTACAGTAAAAGAGTCGACTCCGTTGTATTTAAGGAGGTAATAAGCCAATCCAACAACTCTATTGCTGTGACTTTCTAATTTCTTTCGTTTAATAAATTCTAACGGAGTAATTTTTTCAGCAATCTCAGTACGTGCATAGTGTCCCACAATAAGGCTCTCTAGGATTTCTACGATACTTGAAATAATATATTTTTCAGGTTCATTGAGTTTTTCAATTTTTGACTTAAGCTCATCAAGCTTGATTTGCAAATCACTCATTTTAGTCACCCTCGAAATCAACATATGGTGCTATATACGCAAAACCTTTGCCTTGGGATACTCTTTTTAGTTCTCCTGTTTCTACTAACCTTTTCAATGCCATTTGAATAGCATTTGGTTTAATTTCAGTTTTACCGAGTTCCTTTAATCTAGTTAAACACTGTCTACTATTCTTAGGTTCGTCGAAAAATCCATTGTTTCTCAACTCTATCAATATTTCAGGTACACTCTTTCCCTTTGTAGTGATAACCGCACCTTTAGTATCGGAAATAAGATTTGATTTGATTTGCTTAAAGAAGCTATTGACCAGTCTCCATACTTCATTGAAAGTTCCTTCCATGCTAGCCTCTAATTCGCCATATTTTATAGAGACCTTGAGTAGATTCATAGATTGTGAAGTCTTCATTCTTTTTCACCTTTTTCCCCTACTTTCTCCAATATTTTATCCAAAAATGATTCTAAGTTGACTGTTGAGATTCTATGCTCTCCTCTAGTTACTTGTTCGACAAGTTCTTCGTCCCTAAGATCTTTTAATCTTGCAGCAATTACACGTTCCTTTATTTTTAATGCCTGAGAGAGTTCCTTATTCGCCGCACTATCTGTTTCAGTTAGCTCTAATTTCTTTGCAAAGAATTTCCCAATTAAATAGCACATTATTTGTTCATTCTGGCTAAGTATGCGTTTATTACATACAATAACAGGTGTTCCATCTTTTTTGACTTTTACGATTTTTTTAACTTTGGGCACCAATCTCTCGAATTCCTCCTCTTCATCGTAAATCAATTCCTCGTATCCCATGATACAATTACACACTTTACACTATATATACTTTTCTCAAAATATCGTGTCATTCCTCTGCTGTACACATATAAATCTTCAAAACATTCTTCACACAATAGATGTGTAACAAAATTAATGTGTAATTTTTCTCTCAAAAGGCTATGTGATATAACCTCCTTAAATGATTATAGTACCAATAAACTGCTTTGTCAGGATAACTTCGTTTCTCTCAACTCCTACGGCTTAATAAACGAAATAACGCTTTTTTGTTCACCTTGAAAACTGTCTACGTAATAGATTTTTCTCTGCAATCTAAATTACACATCCAATTATTCTACTGAATAGTAACATTTATTAATCAAACTCTTCAATATTATCTATGAAGCTACCTGCCGTTTCGGGAGAGAAAATCGTAAAAGCCCTTACAAAAGCTGGTTTTGAAATTGTAGGTAGAAAAGGAAGCCATGTTAGACTTAAAAAGAAAACATCAGAAAGGACATACATTGTTGTGGTTCCACTTCATCCAGTTGTGGTTAAAAATACATTATTTTCGATTATACGGCAATCTGGAATGAGCAAAGAAGAATTCATAGAGCTACTTAAAAAGGTCTGAACGAAAAAAGTTAATAAGGGCAAGAGGTAAATAAATGCATATGCAATTCACCGCAACAGTAAAGAAAGATGATGAAACCGGTTTATATGTCGCTTGGTGTCCCGAGATAGACATTGCAAGTCAAGGTGAAAGTGTTGAAGATGCACTGAACAATCTTAAAGAAGCTTTAGAGCTTTATTTGGAAGACGAGGATGCTACGTTTCCAGATGAAAGTGTGCTCATTTCTGTGATTGAAGTGCCCATTAAACGAGCTAAAATTAAGCAATAGGGTTGAGTTTTGAGTTGTTAGATTTTCGAATTGTTTTCAATAACTCTTACACTAAAATTAAGAATTTCCAACCAATCTCCTCTTGATTTCCCAAATGGATTCACTTCTCCGTAATCCCACAACATTTGTAAGGCTTGTCTGTCGAAAATCCGCTCTATAGATTCGGTATCACCTCTGTACCTTGCGAGTGAACAGTTATATGTGGCAAAAATATCGAAATTCAACCCCAAATAAGTCACAACTGCCCTCGCATACTCCTCCTCATACCCCTCCTCAACCATCCTGTGGTAAGCTTCTCTAACCTTATCCACAAAAGTAATCAGAGCGAGCTTCTGCCTTGAATTGAACAAATCTCCCCATGTATCCAGTCCGTAATTCCTTACGGAAAAAGCTCTCTCTGCTCCTTTTCCCTTCCCTTCTGGTGTGGGTTCATCAGGAATAGGCTCAATCCCCCACTTCTCCCTCAGTTCCTCAACCTTCCTCTCCAACTCCTCTTCAGCCTGCCCGAAAACCTCCATGTCCTTCCCATTCGCCACCCGGTAAAATTTCCCCTTCTTCTTTGGATTGTGCAGAACAACAGCAACCATCCTCTCTCCAGCTTTGCCCTCCTGAAACAGCCTTCTCGTTGTCTTGGCATCAACCGTCGAGCCACAAACAAGACATGTGGCAATCGCCCCTTTCACGGTCCCTTTGGACGGGTCGAATCCAGCCGGCATGTCCTCGTAGCCATCCCCGACAACTTTGAACTTCACTTCCTT
This sequence comes from Geoglobus sp., assembly GCA_027019885.1. Lineage (GTDB taxonomy): Archaea > Halobacteriota > Archaeoglobi > Archaeoglobales > Archaeoglobaceae > Geoglobus. The sequence goes on along the minus strand of JALUWC010000082.1, from coordinate 520 downwards.
GCCTTCAACGTATGGATACAAAGCCACCTTCTTGTTGCTCTTCTTCGCTAACCAGAACTGCCTCATTAGCGGGATTTCAGCACCGCATGATGGGTTCTGGCATGGAATTGTTCTTGCCCAGATGTAGCCGACAGGAATGTACTCCTCCCCACTCTCGCCGAAGTATCCCTTCTTTTCAATCACATCATTCGGATAAAACCTTCCAATCTCCTTCTTCGCCTCTTCGAGAACCCGCTCCCCCCCACTTCTTAACACCCTCAACCAGCTTTTCTCCATATTTCTGCGGATACTCCAGAACGGCTTTCAGAATCAGAACGGCAACGGGATTGTAATCTGAAGCGTAGGTTTCGCATCCAAGCCTTAAAGCTTCAAGAGGTATAGCACCACCACCGGCAAACGGGTCGAGAACTCTTGGCGTATAGCCCAGAGCTTTTCTGATGTCTTCCCTCGCCTTCTCGATGTATGTTGGATTCAGCGAATTTTCCCACTTGCATAACTCAGCTATAAACTGCTTTACCTT
>JALUWC010000081.1 GCA_027019885.1 Geoglobus sp. | reverse complement strand
CTATCAGAAGGTCAGAGTTTTCCAGAGACTAAGTAGCTCCAAATCTGTTCCCGTCTTGGGACAGATAGGAGTAGAAAGGGGTTGTATCCCCCTCGGTAAGGCTACGGCAAACCCGCCTAGAAGCCCCCTGTGCGATCGAGGGGTTATTCACACAAATCTTTGAAGTTTAATTTTTGTACGATTGACCAACCTAAATATAAGAGCAGTAAAAACACCAATTGCTGAAATAAACACAACCTGGGATGAAGAACCACCCAGTAGGTTGAGCGCTCCCTCTCCTAGGAAGAGCGCTGTGATTAGCAAGAAGACTGAAATCAAAACAAACACCACACCTCTTGACGGATGATCCCTGTAGAAGTGATAGAGAAGGGTTAGTGTTATTCCGACAATAAACATCTCCTTCAAAAGCAATCCGATTAGCATGGGGGCGATAAAGATGTACTGTACCAGATCTTTATCCATTCCTCTCAACCCAGAATCGAGAACAAGAACTGCTGGCAGTATTATCGTGAAAACAGGAATTGAACTGCCGTAGTAAACGCTCGACATCTCGATCTCATAACCCAAAGATAGGGAGTAAAAGAAAAAGAGAATTAGAAAGAGATCTTTTTTTGATTTTGCCAGGTATAATGCAGGGGAGAAGAGGGGTGTTTTAATCCCCGCTATAAGTCCGCCGATCACTGCTGCAATAACAGCGATCATTTTATCGCACCCCGTATTGCATCCAGAAGATCAGAAGGGCCCAAATCAAGTGTAGGCACCAGTTTGTTCAGCTTTTTTACAAGCTCCTCTCTCTCCAGATATCTTTTGTAAAGCCATAGCAGTGTTTCTTTATCGAGTTTTGACTCATCGTAAAAAAGGACAGGATTCGGTGTCAGAAGCATTACTCTGTACCTGTCTTTTATCTTCGACATAACTCTCAAAATCTCACTTGTGTGGGCAGTAATGTCGGAGATAAAGACAAGGAATGCTGAAGAAGGCAGATTGCTTATTGCTTCAATCAGTCCAGAAGAAAAGCCTGCTCTGCCCTTGTATACAGGTAAAATCTTCCTCAGAAAATTTCTGCTACCTTCAGACAGTTTGAAAGTTAGCTCAGGAAGCTTAACACTCAGCAGATCCGAATAAACTGGACTTATTTTGAGTGATCTGACAATTTTTTCTAACTGTTCTGGGGATTTTGACGGCCCAACTTTCTGTTTTACCCCCAAATCATCGTAAACGATCAGGCCAACCCTGTGGTCTCTCAGTGCAAAAGCAATCTGAAGTGTCAGAGTTGTGGCATAGTCTATCTTAGAAGTTTTAACACCTTTCCTCATATCCTTTCCTGCATCAAGAATGATGTAAACGTCACCTTCCCGCTCTTTAATGAAATCTTTGATGATCAGCTCGCCAAGTCTTGCAGTGGCCTTCCATTCAACATGCCTTGTATCATCTCCTAGCTGAAACCTTCTCAGAGAATAAATCTCCGGTGTTTGAAAACCAAGTAACGCCCTCTTGTATACTGATGCAAGCTTAATATTCTGTTCAGCCTTCACATCATCTTTCACCCTATCAAGAGAGGGGTAAACCTCGATCTCAATTTCTGAGTCCGAGATGAAATCCTCATGATGCAACCCCCTCAAGTCCATCACTCTGACTTTGGGACCTTTAATCCTGTATGTCCCCTTTACAGGAAATACCGGATATCCAACCTCTCTCTCCTCCATTTCCTCCAGCATGAATGGAGGTGGTACATCAGCTTTAAACCCAGGAGGCAGAAAATCCTCACTGACTGATACCACAAATTTCTTGTTTGCAAGATTCCTCAATTTAAGCTTTGAAATAGTCCATACTCCTTCTTTCAGTTTACTGTCAATACTTCTTTCAACTGCGATTTTTGGTGTGAATTCTGAGCGGAGATATGTCAGATAGGTGAGAACTGAGAATGCAAGTAACGCCGGAAATACATTCTCAAACAGATAACCCTGAACAAACAGAAGGAATGACAGAAGAATCAGTACATCTTCTCTCTTCATTTGTATACCTCAATTTCATCGAGAGTTTCTCTGATCAAGTCTTCCGGCTTGAGTCCATCCACTTCGTACTCGGCCTTTATTTTTATTCTATGCGACAGGATCGGTAAGGCTATTTCCTTAACATCATCCGGAATCACATAATCTCTCCCTCTCAGAAAAGCAAGAGCCTTAGATGCAAACAGGAGATGTTCCGAAGCCCTTGGACTCGCACCAAGCAAAACCCTTTCGTCAGTTCTTGTCCGTAATGATATCTCGTATATGTAATTCAAAATTGCCCCACTCGCTTTAACCATGCTTGCATTTTCGATGAGTGCTGACAGCTCCCCGGCATCGATAATTTTCTCAACGGAATTGAAATCATTTCTCTCCTTCCTTTTGAGCAGAACAAGCTCCTTATCCCTGTTCAGATACCCGATCTGAATTCTCATCATGAATCGATCAAGCTGCGCCTCAGGTAGATTGTAAACACCCTCGTACTCGATGGGATTCATTGTGGCTATCACAAGAAATGGCTGAGGCAACTGATACGTTTTTCCCTCTATGGTGACCTGCCCCTCCTGCATGGCCTCAAGCAGGGCTGACTGGGTTTTTGGGGTCGCGCGATTTATCTCATCTGCCAGAACAACATTGGCAAATACTGGGCCTTTCCTCACCCTGAATTCCGATGTTTTCTGATCGTAAACCGTTCCTCCGATAATATCGGCTGGCATTAGGTCGGGAGTGAGCTGAATCCTCGAAAAAGATAGACCTATGGCATTTGCAAACGTCTTTGCTATTGTTGTTTTTGCCACTCCGGGAACACCTTCAAGCAGAACGTGACCTTTTGAAAGCAGAGCTACCGTCAGCAGTTCTATTATCTCCTCTTCTCCAACGATAGCCTTGCTAACCTCCTTCTTGAGTTTTTCAATGAATCCTATTCCCATATTCATCACCAATCTTCGAACCAGTTTTTATCTCATTAATCAGCCTCTTAAGAACCTTTATATCAACCCAATCAGGCAAACCTTCAAATAGGTTTTCCTCCTTTTTTGGAAGCCATCTAACCCCATACTTTATCATTCTGCCCGGTATTCCACTCTCAACTACAATGGAAAGGATTGCAACCGCAACGAAAAGCTGAAAGGCCTTCTCCCTGTTGAGCGTTCTGTGTATGTACACTGTTATAACTGAATACGGATTGAAATCAGAGTGATGTGCCTCATCAAAGTAGAATGTGTTTGCCCCGAAATACCCGATGAGGTTATCTATAAACTGTCTGTTCTCCCCGAACATGTCGTTTATCAATACACTCGGGTCTGAGAGCATTACAATTCTACCTTCCCCATACTTTATCTCTGACATAATCGGATAGCTTTTCATGCTTTTTCCAACCATGCTCACCTTGCTGGATGCTATTACTCCTTTAGGACCTGTTATTGCTGAAGGAATGTTGAGCGTGATCTTCTTGATGCCAAAGGCAAGCTTGGGGTCGTATATCCTAACCACAACCGGAAACTCAGCTCTTTTACTGTAAAATATGTCTTTCAAAGGCTTCTCAGAGAATCTTGCCTTTACCCCTAACTTTTCAAGCAGGGAGTTTCCTGTTCCAAAATCATCAGCTATAAAAAGAGTTCCACCGCTTTCCAGGAATCTCTTAACCTCTTTTGCTTCAAGAGGCGAGAAGTCAACATCTGGTCCGATTACAATCAAAACTCCTTTAAGATTTCCAAGTTTGACAGACGTATACGGGTA
>JALUWC010000080.1 GCA_027019885.1 Geoglobus sp. | reverse complement strand
AGAAGGTTTGTTTGTGGTAGATGAGCTGAAAAATGTCAGTATTAAGATTGGGAAAGTGATTGAAGAGGCAGAAGAGTGGACAGAGCCAATGGGTCCAACTCCAAAACCGAACATTCTTGATCTCAGAAACTGGGACATGAAGCTTCTTGAGCGGTATGAGCCTTTCTATGCACCTGTTCAGGATTTCTGCAATCTCTGCACAATGGGTCCATGTGATCTGTCAATGAATAAGAAGGGTGCATGCGGTATCGACCTCAAGACTGCAAAGGCGAGACTTGTCACAATTGCCTGCACAATAGGGGCTGCATCTCATGGAGGGCATGCACAGCATCTGCTTGAAGAACTCATAAAGGAGTATGGAGAGGATTTTCCAATTAATTTGGGTGGCGAGGTAAATGTCGAGGCTCCGATAATCAGAACTGTAATCGGGATCAAGCCAAAAACACTTGGTGATTTGAGGGAGGCAATGGGTTGGGCTGAAAAAGAGCTCATGAGAGTGCTACATTCAACTCACATTGGCAATGAGGAGGATCTCAGGGACTATGAGAGCAAGGCAATGCACGTGAGTCTTGTTGATCATGTCGTCATGGAAATTGCAGACATCGCCCAGATTGTTGCATACAACATGCCAAAGGCCGAGCCAGATACACCTCTCATCGACACTGGATATGGAGTAATTGATAAGAGCAAACCCGTCATAGTTGTTGTAGGACACAATGTGTTGTATTCCAAACCAATACTCGATTACCTTGAAGAAATGGGTAGACTTGATGAGTTTGAGATTACGGGACTTTGCTGTACAACACATGATATGGCGAGAGTAAACGGCAAGGCTGCTTCAAAGATATTGGGACCAATAAGCTATCAGCTCAGAGTGATAAGATCAGGGTTGCCTGATGTTATGGTGAGCGATGAACAGTGTATCAGGGCTGATCTGCTGGACGCATGCAGCAAGATGGGAATTCCGCTGATAGCAACGAGTGATGCGGCAGTGAGGGGATTGCCTGATGTGAGTGACTGGCCTGTTGATAAGATTGTCAATGCTCTGGTTAGCGGTCAGTTGCCCGGAGTTTTCTTACCTGAGCCCGAGAAGGTTGGGCAGGTGGCACCTCTTGTTGCTGAGGGGATTTATAAAAAGCTTGGTGGAGAGAGAAAGTACAGGTTTTTCAAGAGCGATGAGGAGCTTTGGGATGAGATCAACAGGTGTACGCAGTGCATGAACTGCGTTTTTACATGCCCGCACAATCTGAGAATTGATCAGGGAATGGCTCATGCTCAGAAAACAAAGGATCTGAGCAAGCTTGCAAAGCTTGAGGAACAGTGCATAGCATGCATGAAGTGCGAGCAGGCATGTCCAAAGAACATCAAGATAATAAACGTCATAATGACCAGTAATTACGAAAGGCTCTACAACAAAACAGGAAAGACAAGGGTTGGAAGAGGGCCAGTCCAGGATACTGAGATCAGAAAGGTCGGTCAGCCAATAGTCTTCGGTCAGATTCCGGGAGTTATTGCAGCAGTTGGCTGTATCAATTTCCCTGATGAAATGTCTTCTATAAGAGAAATTGTTGAAGAATTCCTCAGAAGAAGATACATCGTTGTCACATCTGGATGCCATGCAATGGATCTTGGGATGATTAAAGATGAGGAAGGTCAGACGCTGTACGAGAAGTACTCGGGAGACTTTGATGCTGGTGGAATAGCCAATATGGGTAGCTGTGTTGCCAACAGCCATATTGCAGGAGCTGCGATAAAAATCGCGAACATATTTGCAATGAGACCCCTCAGAGGGAATTTTGCTGAAATAGCTGATTACATACTCAACAGGGTTGGTGCTGTTGGCTTTAGCTGGGGACCATACAGCCATAAGGCAGCTGCAATAGCAACGGGATTCAACAGATGGGGCGTGCCGGTTGTTGTTGGGCCTCATGGCACGAAATACAGAAGGGCATACATCGGCAAATACTACAAGCCAGAGAAATGGTGGGTGTATGATGTCAAGACAAGAAAGAAGATGCACACAGAGCCAGCACCGGATTCGCTGCTTGTGGCTGTTGAGACAAAGGAGGAGGCAATAGTTCACCTTGCAAGACTCGCAATCAGGCCCAATGACACCAATATGGGCAGGCAGATCAAGTTAACCCACTACATCGAGCTGAGCAAGAAATATCTTGGCACGCTTCCAGACGACTGGTATATCTACGTAAGAAGTGAATCTGATCTTCCATTGAAGATGAAGGACGAGCTGTTGCAGATACTCGAAAGTGACTATGGATGGAAGATTGACTGGACAAAGAAGAAGATACTTGAAGGGCCGATAAGACCTTACGACGCAGGCTTCAATCCAACAATTGTTGAGGAGGTGTATGAGAAATATGCGGGCGAAAAAGCCCCGCAATAATTATTTCTGGAGGTGGAAAGATGGCGGTGAGCAAGGAGGATAGGTATCCGGTAGCAAGAAGGTATCAGATTGCCGATATTCAGGTTAGCAGGGAGGCAACTGCCGTAAAGCCGAATGTTGTTGCAAATCTTATAAAGAAGGCAAAGAATCCCGTTCTTGTCACTGGAGGTCAGCTGCTAAAGGATGAGAAGCTTGTTGAAGTTGCTGTTAAGCTCTATGAGAAAGGGGTTCCAGTAATAGCCACCGGTGGTTCAAGCAAACCTCTGATTGAGAAGGGAGTTAAGCCATTAAGCTCTGTATTCACACTGCACTACGTAACGCAGTTCATGCTCGATCCAGAGTGGAAGGGATTCAACAACACCGGACCATATGACGTTGCTGTTTTCCTCGGATTTCTGCCGTATTACCTCTCAAGAATGCTCTCATCTCTGAAACATTTCTCCAAAATAACGACGATAAGCATTGACGAATTTTACCAGCAGCATGCCAAGTTCAGTTTCACAAATCTGACTGCGAACAGAGAATTGTATCATAAAATGCTCGATGAGGTTGTGAATGGCATTTAAGGAGGTGGTTTGAGTGGTTGACAGAATAAAGATCGAAATTCCGGAAGGTGTAAAGGTTAAGGAGATTGCAGGAGGAGAGATGGAGTTCCCATTTGACATCTCGCCAATGTTCGAGGGTGAGAGAGTCAGAAAAGGCGACATGTTCGTTGAGCTTGGAGGCACAACACAGTCTGGATTTGAGCTTGTCATGGCATTGCCTGAGGATCAGGTCGAGGACATGAAGGTGACTCTTGTAGGCCCTGATCTTGACGAGATGGAGGAGGGCAAAGCCTATCCATATGCTATGATTTACTACATCGCAGGAAGTCAGGTTGAAACCGATCTTGAGCCTGTTATCGAGAGAAGAAACCACGACTTCCAGAACTACATTGAGGGATACATGCATCTCAACCAGAGGTATGACATCTGGATCAGAATCAGCAAGGGAGCAATGAAGAAGGGATTGAAGAGTCTGAGTGAAATTGCACTGGCAACAATGTTTCTGTTCAAAAATGAGCTCCCATTCATTGAGAAAATTGAGGCTCTCTACATAACGGATCAGGATCTGGTTGAGAAACTACTGAATGAGCTTGCAATGCCCATATATGATGAAAGAGATGCGAGAGTTGAAAGCCTGCATGACGAGGATGTGGACGAGTTCTACTCATGCACACTCTGCCAGAGCTTCGCCCCAACAAATGTCTGCGTTATAAGCCCTGACAGACCCTCTTTGTGCGGAGCGATAAGCTGGTTTGATGGAAGAGCAGCGGCAAAGGTCGACCCTGAAGGTCCAAACAAAGCAATC
>JALUWC010000079.1 GCA_027019885.1 Geoglobus sp. | reverse complement strand
GGTTGTTCAGGCTTTTGATATGGCAAGAGTGGGTGAGGATGCCGGAGAGGTTGCGGGAATAGGCAAAATCGGCGTTCAGATCTCAAGCAGCGTTGAAGAGCTTTCGAGTGATGTCGTCATAGACTTCTCTGCCCCATCAGCCACGATCGAACTTCTGGAGGTTTGCGCTGAGAAGGGTGTGAAGGCGGTGGTCGGCACCACAGGTCTCAACGAAGAGCAAAAGAAGAGGGTTGAGGAGTTGTCCAAAAGCGTTCCAGTCGTTCTCTCGCCCAACTTCAGCGTAGGTGTGAATATATTCTGGAAAGCTCTCGAAGCTCTGGCGGAAAAGCTTTCAGACTACGACATGGAAATAATCGAAATTCACCACCGCTTCAAGAAAGACGCGCCAAGCGGAACGGCTTTGAAGGCCGGAGAGATTTTGAGAGAGCATTCAAAGAGAGACTTGAGTTTTGTCTTCGGCAGAGAGGGTGAAAGTCCGAGGAAAGACGAGGAGGTGGGAATTTTTGCTGTGAGAGGAGGAGATGTTGTTGGAGAGCATACTGTTTTCTTCATTGGCTTCGGAGAGAGAATTGAACTCACGCACAGAGCCTGGAATAGAGAGGCTTTTTCGAGGGGAGCGATTAAGGCAGCCAGGTGGATTGCTGGAGTTGATGAGCCCGGACTTTACACCATGAAGGACGTTCTCGGCATATAATTTCGAAGCCTTTATCTTTTCCTCCACCCCCCTTTTCAGGGGATCACAATGGTGACTTACAAGGAAGTTGTTGAAGCAGTTGTCGAGCTTTTCAGGAAAGCTGAAACAGAGTTACCCGAGGATGTTGTTGAAGCCCTGCGAAACGCATATGAAAGAGAAGATAATGAAGTTGCAAGGAGCATACTGAAGGCGATTATTCAGAACATAGACACAGCGAGAAAGCTGAAGGTGCCGATGTGCCAGGACACCGGCATTCCGATCATATTCGCGGAAGTTGGAAGAGAGCTGTGTTTGGACTTCAACCTCAGAGACGCGATAGTTGAGGGCGTGTGGAGAGCAACGAAAGAAGTGCCCCTCAGGCCGAACGCCGTGCACCCTCTTACAAGAGAGAACCCGGGAACGAATGTTGGAATGCACATACCGCATATCACGTTTGACATTGTCGATGGAGACGGATTGAAGCTGACAGTTTTGCCGAAGGGAGCAGGGAGTGAGAACGTCTCAGATTTGAAAATGCTCCTGCCCAGTCAGGTAAACCAGATCGAGAGGTTCGTCCTCGAGGTTGTCAAGAACGCGGGTGGAAAGCCCTGCCCACCCATAGTCGTTGGCGTGGGCATAGGATCAACATTTGATGGAGCTGCAAAGCTTGCAAAGAAGGCTCTGCTCAGAAACATGACCGAGATGAGTGAGTTCGAGCTGAGTTTGCTTGAGAAAATAAACAGCCTCGGCATAGGGCCGGGAGGGCTTGGCGGAAAGGCAACCGCACTGGCTGTGCTGGTTGAAATGGGCCACTGCCATACGGCCTCACTGCCCGTTGCCGTGAACATTCAGTGCTGGGCCAACAGGAGAGCTTCATTATTTCTGAGGTGATGGAGATGGCTGAGTTCAGGCTCAAAACTCCTGTCAAAAAAGAGGAGATTCTGAAACTGAGTGCTGGAGATGTGGTCTACATAACGGGTATGATGGTTACTGCGAGAGACGAAGCCCACATGAGGATGATAGAGTACTTCGAAGAGAGTAGGGATTTACCGTTCAGAGTGGAGGACGTGATCATATACCACTGCGGGCCAATAGTTGTCGAGGAGGGCGGAAAATTCAGGGCGATTTCAGCCGGCCCCACAACATCTGCGAGAATGAACTCTCTCACACCTCTGATACTGGAAAGAGTGAGCAGGATGATCGTAATCGGCAAAGGGGGCATGAACGAGGATGTTGTAAATGCACTGAAAGGAAAGGGAGTTTACCTTGCATATACAGGTGGGGCAGGGGCTTTGGCTGCGCAGGCAATAAAGGAGATCAGAGGAATTTACTGGGAGGATCTGGGAATGCCAGAAGCTGCATGGGTTTTTCAGGTTGAGAATTTTGGTCCTTGCATCGTCGGAATAGACGCTAGGGGAAACAGCCTGTACAGAGAGGTGGAGAACATTGTCAAGGAGAACTTCAGACTAATCCTTTCTCAGCCATAACCTCCTCCACTATTTTTCCCAATTCAACACTCTCTGCCCTCTCCCACAGATACCAGAAAAGATACTCACACCACCTGATGAAATCCCTGTCCTCAGAAACATATATTCTGTCTGTCCTGTCGTTTAGCTGAAGAATGCCAAGTTTTCCATCAATAACTCCAAGCTGGATGGGTGTGTCAAGAACTCTTATCTCGGCCTTGTTTTTGATTATCTCGTACTCCTCCCTGCAAAGATCCATATCCATCAGCACTTTCCTGAAGGTTGACTTTCTACCAAAAAGAGTTTCATAGTTGCTTATAACCCTCTCAGAAACGCCTTGAAGATTTTTCTCAGCCATCAGCCTGTAAACATTATAACTTATCACTTTATCTACATACAATCCGTAGTTTTTTGCTTTTGCCACAGCCTCAACTCCAATTCCCAAGGCGGTTTCAACATCCATCACAGTGGCTTTTTTCAGGTTATGAAATCCCGCCACAAATCCAGACGGAAGGAGAGATATGAATTCAGAGAGCTCAAGAATATCATTCCTGTATTCATAAACACATTCCAGTGATGAGAGTATTTTTTCCACCGCAACACCAAAACCTGTTAGCCTGTACTTTCCATCAGACCTTTCAGCAATATCCAAACTCTCAAGTTTTGACATAACCCTTGATGCCGTTGAAAATGAGATGCCATTTATTTCAGTGATATCACCAACACCGCATGGTTTTTCTCTGAGTCTCCTTAAAATTTCAATTCTTCCCTGATTTCCAAGCTCTCTCATGAGGTATTCTTTCATATTCCTCAAATACTCCGTTTTTCTTTAAAATTTTTCGATTAGGTTATGTAAAATGTTATTATAATTTTTCCAGATAATATTTGCACATGTCTGAAATCCTACATTCTTTGCACAGCGGTCTCAAAGGTTTGCAAACTGTCTGCCCATACCCCACGAATGCCTTGTTAACCCTTCTCCATAATCCCTCAGTGATGACTTTCTTGAGCTCAATTTCTGTCTCTTCAGGAGTTTTTGTTTCCACAATGCCAAGTCTGTTTGCGATTCTGTGAACATGGGTATCGACTGCTATGGCATCCTTTCCAAAAACCTCTGAAAGAACGATATTGGCAACCTTCCTTCCAATACCTGGAAGCTTGACAAGCTCGTCAAGAGTGTCAGGGATTTCTCTTCCATCAAGCTCTTCTGCAAGCTTTTTTAATATTTTTGCCTTGTTTCTGTAAAACCCCACACCTCTTATCAGCTCTGCAAGCTCACTCTCATCGATTTTTTTCAGATCGTCAAAACCCTTCACCCTCTCAAAGAGCCTTTCAGCAACTGCTGCAGTCTGTTCATCTCTTGTTCTGGTTGAAAGAATAGCTGAAACGAGAACTCTGAAAGGGTCTGTTGTTCTTTTCTTAAGAGCATAGACGGGGGCTTTTCTTCTCTTTGCCTCTTCTTCCATAACAGACAGAATCCTTTCAATGTCCATTCATTCTCATCTCCAGATCTTTTCTAAGGCTGTGGTAGCATCTGAATCTCATGTCAGGAACAAACCTGAATTTTTTTAGCGCCTCCAGAGCTTTGTCACTTTCATAGAGCCAGAATTCAATTCCTGAATTTCTTGCGGTAAGGTAATCAAAATAATAATCCCCGATGAGAATCGTGTCATCTTTTTCAGCTCCAACCTCGCCCATTGCGTAAATAACAGGCAGGGGGGAGGGTTTTATCTCATCCTCTCTGGTAAAAATAAAGTCAAATCTGAGACCATGCCTTTTGATATTTATTTCAACACTCTTCATTGAATTTCTAGTGTAAAGGGCTGTATAAATTCCATTCTCTTCGAAAAATTCAAACAACTCTTTAACTCCAGAATGTAGTCTTGATCTTCTCGCACAGTCGATTTCGTGCTTCTCAAGAACCGTAAGACACTCCCATCCATCCTCTCTTTTCATTATCTCCTCGAGTATGGAACCATTTATCCCCAGTTTTTTCTTCACCTCTTCCACTGGTATGTTGAACTCAACAAGTGTTCCGTCAAGATCAAATACAACAAGTTTCACTGTGAGAGTATTTCATTGAGGATTTAAAAAATTAGCCGAGAGGATAATGACAGGCAAATCCATGTTTTCCACCTATGAGTTCAGGTTCCTCTTTCTCGCATTTTTCTTTGGCAAAAGGGCATCTCGGGTGGAATCTGCAACCTGATGGCATTTCCATTGGATTTGCTACATCTCCTTTGATGTCTATCTTCTCTATTTTTCTTTCAAAGCTCGGCACAGACGAGAGAAGAGCTGCAGTGTATGGGTGTTTTGGACTTTCGATAACTTTTTCCATATCTCCGGTCTCAACGATTTTGCCAAGATACATCACGGAAATTCTGTCACTCACAATCTTCCCAACAGAGATGTCGTGGGTTATGAAAAGCATACTGAGGTTGTAGTCCCTCCTGAACTCCATGAGCAGCTCAAGTATGGCTGCCCTCAGACTTACATCAATCATTGAGACAGGCTCATCTGCAACCACAAAATCAGGTTTTAAGATCATCGCTCTGGCTATTACAACCCTCTGCCTCTGTCCACCCGAGAGCTGATGCGGATACCTCCCAAAAAACTCCTCCCCTGGCAAACCAACTCTGTCAAGAATTTTCATTGCGGTTTCCTTTGCCTCATCTTCCTCACATATATTGTGAATCAGCAAAGGGTCAATAAGATGTTTCCCAACTTTCATTCTCGGATTCAGAGAGGCATACGGATCCTGAAATATCATCTGTATTTTCCTTCTGACTTTTTTCAACTCTTTTCTTCTCAATTTCAAAACATTTTTACCCTCAAACAGGATTTCTCCATCTGTGGGTGTCTCAAGACCAGCAATGAGTCTTCCAGTGGTTGTTTTCCCGCATCCTGACTCCCCTATAAGAGATAAAACCTCTCCTTTTTCCATACTGAATGTAATTCCATCTACTGCTCTTATCCACTTTTTTTCCTTTGACAGCAATGACTCAATAGCCGATTTCTGAACAGGAAAGTACTTTTTGAGGTTTCTAACTTCAATCATCCTTTCACCCCGTAAAGCCAGCATTTTACAGTTCTGCCATCAACATTTACCTCAGGTGGCTCTCTCCTGCATACTTCCTTGGCAAAAGAGCATCTCGGTCTGAATCTGCAACCTTCTGGAGGATTGGATAAATCAGGTGGTGAGCCTGGGATTGGCTTTATTTCTCTGTCAACCCAGAGATCAGGAACGGACTGGATCAATGCCTTTGAATAGGGATGAAGGGGTTCATTCACAAGCTTCATGGAGTCTCCATACTCCATAAGCCATCCTGCATACATCACAGCTATTCTGTCACTTCTTTCAGCTGCAAGGGCGAAATCATGTGTGATAAACATTACGGCTTTACCTTCATTTCTGAGCTCATCAAGTAAATTCATTATTTTCTCCTGAATGATCACATCCAGGGCTGTTGTTGGCTCGTCTGCAATCAGAAGCTTTGGATTGAGCATTATTGCCATGGCGATCATCACTCTTTGCCTCTGCCCCCCTGAGAGTTGATGTGGATAATATTCGAGTCTGTTTCTTGGCAGTCCTACTTTTTCAAGCATGTCACCAGCTATTTCCTTTGCCTCATCTTTGCTGAGTTTTTTGTGTGTGAGGATGGTTTCGATCATCAGATCCCCTATTTTTTCGAGAGGGTCTAAGCTTGTCATGGGGTCTTGAAAGACCATCCCGATTTCCTTTCCCCTGATAGTTCTCATCTCGTTTTCGCTAATTCTTGTCAAATCTCTACCATCAAATAAGATCTGTCCGGCTGTAATCCTGCCGGGAAATGGAATAAGCCTGATAACAGAGAATGCAAGGGTGGTTTTGCCGCATCCACTTTCTCCAACAAATGACACAAACTCACCGACGTCGAAGTCCACTGATACTCTATCCACTGCTCTCACAATTCCATTTCTCGTTTTGAACTGGGTTTCAAGATCTCTGATCTCGATAAGCATTACCTCTCCCTCCTCGGTGCATAAATTTCGCTGAGTCCCTCACCAATTAATGCAAAGCCAAGAGAAAGGAGCATGACCATCAGTCCTGGGAATGTTATCATCCACCAGTATCCCGCCGGAAGATAGGGTCTTCCAGAACCAAGTTCAAAGCCCCAGTCTGGAGTGGGAGCGCTCACTATGAACCCGAGGAAGCTCAGTCCAGCTTCAGTGAGAATGGCATCAGCTATGTTGAGTGAAAAAACAACCAGAAGAGTTGGAACGAGATTTGGAAGAATATATTTCCTCAATATTCTGAAATCACTTGCACCAGTTGTTTTTGCTGCCTCAACAAACAGTCTTGTTTTCAGGCTGAGAACCTGCCCTCGAATCATTCTGAAATAGGTGGGGATATACACAACAGAAATTGCTATCACTGCATTTATCACACTTGGACCGAGAACTGCAGCAATCGCTATTGCGAGAATGAGGCTTGGAAATGCATACATTGAATCCATTATCATTGAAATTGCCCTATCAAGCTTTTCCCCGTAATATCCAGATATCAGACCCAGAGGGACTCCAAAACTCATGGAGAAGATTCCAGCAGTTAACACAACCGTGAGAACTATTCTCGAACCGTAGATTATTCTCGAAAATACATCTCTTCCAAGATTATCAGTACCCATTAGATGTTTCAGACTTGGAGACTGCAACCTGTCCTTAGTCATTTCCAATGGGTTGTAAGGAGAGATGATATTTGCAAAAACAGCCATAAAAACAATTACGAGAACTATTGCCAGACCGGCTATTACCATGTTCCTGCCCTCGTACTTCGGTATGAACCCAAAGAGATTTTTCGCAATGCTCGCAACTTCCACTCCGATCACCTCAGTACCTTATTCTTGGATCGAGAAGGGCATAGATTATATCCACGATAAGACTGATTATCGCAACAAAAAGGGCATAAAACACTATTGCGCCCTGTACGGCAGTGTAATCCCTGTATTCTATTCTCTCAATCAGAAAAGTCCCCATTCCAGGCCAAGAAAAGGTTGTCTCTGTAAGCACCGCACCACCAAGAAGGATTGCAAACTGCAGACCCATTAGAGTGACAACCGGGATAAAAGCATTCTTTACTGCATGCTTAACAATTTTTCGATTACCAATTCCTCTCGCCCTGTATGCAGTTATGAAGTCTTGACCGAGCACTTCAATCAGATTGTTTCTCAGCAACCTTGTATAAGCCCCTGAAAGAACAATTCCGAGAGTCAAAGATGGAAGAAAAAGATAGAGGAGTGAGTCACGAAGGGATGTGAGGTTTAATGTAAGAATCGAATCAAGAACATACAGGCCTGTTATATGTTCCGGTGCCATGTCTGGAGTTATTCTGCCACCAATGGGTAACAATTTTAAGTAAACTCCAAAAAACATCTGCAAGAGCATACCAAACCACGGAATGAAGAGAGTGTATGCAATAACACTGTATATCCTCATTCCTGTATCAATTTTTGATCCATGCTTAAAAGCTGCGATTGAGCCTGTCAACAATCCGAGAATAACACTGATGGTGAACCCAAATATTGTGAGCTCAAGAGTGGCAGGAAATCTATCCATTATCTCCTCTATAACAGGTCGTTTACCCCATATCATCGATCTGCCCAGATTTCCTGTGAAAACACCTTTCAAGTATTCAGCATACTGGATAAGAATTGGCTTGTCAAGTCCTGCCTCATGACGCATCTTTTCGAGGACTTCTTCAGGAACTTTCTGCCCAATCATTGAGGAAATAGGGTCTCCCGGCAGTATTCTAAGTATGAAAAATACCACAGTGAGCAGTATCAATACCGTCGGCAAAACCAGGAAAGCCCTTGTGATTATATACGCTTTCAGAGAGGGCATGAGCCTGCTTTTTGTTCGCTGCTTAAAAAGGTTATTTCAAACAAAAAATAATAAAAAATTAAGAAATATCCAGCAGATAATACCTGAATATCATGGTCGGATCAAGTACTATACCATTTATGTTTTTCTTGGCCACAATTGTTAGCTTACCCTGAACGAGTGGTATTATTGGTGTATCCTCAGCAAGTTTCTCCTGTATCTGCTTGTAATACTGCTCTCTTTCACTCATTGAAGTAGATGTTGCTGCTTTCTGAAGCAGTTCATCCATTTTCGGATCTGAATACGGAAAACCAAGCCACCTGTTTGCTCCAGACTTGAGGAATGGAGTCGTGTAATCGTCTGGATCAAGGTAGTCCGGATACCAGCCGAAGAGGGATGCCATCATTGCAGATTTTCTGGCGTAATCAACGTAAGTTGACCACTCTGCGCTCTTTAGTTCAACTTCAATCATTCCTGTTTTTTCAAGCTGAGCTTTCAGGACCTGGGCGAGATCTTTTTCTGTGTCACCGTAGTGTGTTGGAGTCCACCAGAGTTCGATCTTTAATTTATTGTTCTCACTGTATCCAGCCTGAGTCAGGAGCTGTTTTGCCAACTCAAGATTTCCATCACCATATTTGTCCTTAAAGGCGTCAATGTGGGACCACATTCCGTTGGGCACTAAGGAGTAGAGCGGTTGCATCGTTCCCAGGAAGACCGTGTCGATTATTTCCTGTCTGTTTATTGCTGCAGCTATCGCCTGCCTTACAAGCTTATCCTTTGTTGGATACCCTGTGCTTTCATTTCCATTGAGGACAAGATACCTTATAAATCCTCCGGGAGCCTCAATAACCTGAACATCTTTCTCCTTTTTCAGTGTTTGAATGTCGATTGGTGTTAGCGTTCTCCAGGCTATATCGACCTCTCCCTTTTCAAATGCAAGTCTGAGAGTGGTTGCATCCTTGTAGAATTTTATTATTATCCTGTCAACCTTCGGTTTATCCCCAAAGAAGTTATTATTTGCTTCAAGAATTAACTCCTGATCCCTCACCCAGTTGACGATCTTGTATGGTCCAACTCCTCCAGCGGTCTGATCCGAGTCAATCTCATTTGGTTTGTAGGCGGGATGTACGGGGAAGTAGGGTGGAGTTGCAAGCAGAGATGGGAAGTATGAAACTGGTGTTTTTAATGTGAACTTCACTGTATAGTCATCAACAGCTTCCACATCCTTAACAAAGTCTGTCACAAGCCATGACGGGTCACCCTGTATCTTCATCACTCTCTTTATGCTCCTGACAACATCCTTAGCTGTGCATGGTGTTCCATCAGCAAACTTCAGATCCTTTCTGAGGTGGAATATGTAGACCTTTCCGCCATCCTGTACCTCCCAGCTCTTTGCAAGATAGGGTTCAAGCTCGGTTGTTCCTGGCTTGTATCTCACCAAGCCACCCATTATATTGTTCATCACTTCCCAGGTGTAAAAATCGTAGGCATTTGCTGTATCGAGATCTGTTATCTTATCAGTCACACCTATTGTGATGGTTTTCATTTCAGGCGTTTTCTTTGCTTCTGGTGTCCCTTTCTCTGCTGGAGCCTCAGTTTTTTTGCTTGCGCATCCAAAGGATATCAGTGCCAGAACGAGAAGTCCAACTATCAGGACCTTTTTTCGATTGGACATGAGTGTAAATTGAATTAGGTTTTATTTAAATTTACTGAAACTAAAAACCGGGCTATTTAAATCCTCTTTCTGAACTCAGCAGGAAGCTTGAGAATGCTTGCCAGCCCTATTAAATTCTCCTTGCTTATCAGCCCATCTGCAACATCTTTCAGAGCTTCTTTTGCGTTGAAGGCTATCCCAAGACCAGCCTTTTCAATCATGATTCTGTCATTGGCTCCATCCCCAACGGCAACTATGTTTTCCCTCCTGATTCCCTCCTTTCTTGCCATTTCCTCGATGATTCTCGCTTTCTCCTCTGCCGTGATTATTTTTCCTCTGATTCTTCCTGTAAGCTTTCCATCTCTGATCTCAAGTTCGTTTCCAAATGCATAGTCAAGTCCAAGCTCATTCTTGAGCTTTTCGGTGAAGTAAGTAAAGCCTCCGCTGATGAGAGCAACCTTGTATCCAGCTTTTTTCAGGCTTTCAATCAGCTCTTTAGCACCTTCAGTTAGCTTTACACTGTCATATATTCTCTCCATAACCTCAACTGGCAAACCTTTAAGCAGCTTCACCCTCTCCCTCAACGCAGTCTCAAAATCAATCTCACCATTCATTGCCTTGCCTGTTAGCTCCTTAACCTCTTTTTCAACTCCAGCCATCTTTGCAAGCTCATCGATTATCTCCGTATCAATCAGGGTAGAATCCATATCAAAAACTATCAGCCTCTTTTCCTCCTTTGAAATGTCGTAAGGCTGTATAATCACATCCAGCCCTGTTCTCTCGATCTCCTGTTTGAGCTTTTTCTTGATAATCTCGAGGTCCGCCCCCCTCAGATCTACTTCAATTGAGATGGAGATGAGCTGATCTCTTGCGGTCAAACTTGTTCTTTCGATGTTTACACCATGACTAAAAAGAATTCTGGAAACATCTCTGACTATTCCAACCCTGTCCTTGCCAATTACCGTGATAACATACCTCTCCTTCTCTTTCTGCTCAATTTTTTCAAATGGGGAAATGTGAACCTGAACACCTATCTCATTTCCAGCCTCATCAAGTCTTTTTCTGATCTCATCAAGATCCAGCTTGCATTCAGATATGTCTCCAACTGCAAACATCATGAATATGCCATGAAAAACATTCTGCTCGATATCGACGATGTTTATCTTTGCATTGGCTAAAACATCCGTTATCCTGTAAACTATTCCCGGTTTGTCAACTCCGAAGACTGAGATTGCGAGAAGTTTCACAGAGCATTTTTGCAGAGAGTGTATATGAAGGTTATTGTTAATAAAATTTTCAAACATAGCTTTCAGTCCCCTCACAAAACACTCAGAAAAGGTTACTGAATAATACATTCTAGACTTTCTTACTATGATAAAACATTTTCCAAATCAATAGGAAGGTAGAGAAGCTTTTATAAAATAAAAACTCACTCCGCCTAGTTTTCCGTGGAGGCTTCTTTTGTTGATATGGGGGTGGTTGATTGAGGAATAGAATCATTTCGGTGTCACACATAACCTCATAAACACATAAGACGATAAAGTTTAACAATACAATACCAAAAATTGGTTAGGGGGTAATACCATGATGGAAAGAATAAAAATCTCAAATTTTCGCTCGATAAAAAAAGCAAACATAGAGCTTGCACCTCTGGTCATACTCTACGGGCCAACAGCTGGAGGTAAATCTAGCTTGCTGTATAGCATGATAATCCTAAAAAATTTCATCAATAACCCTAACCAACAGTTAGATGGGTTTTTCAATCTTGGTTTTATGAACTTAGGTGGATTTGATAATTGTGTGTTCAACCATGATAAGGGAAAAACGATAGAAATTTCTTATATGACCAAGGATGGGGAATATGGGATTGCCTTAAAAAAGAATTCAGCACGCATGTTTCTAAATTCAAAAATTATTCAAATGGAGGTTGAAGTTAGTGTTCCATATCCACTTAATCAAAATTTCACATACAGCATAAGAGACGAGAGCGAGGAGTACACAATTAACTGGAATGGGCTCTCAGCTTCAATTTCTCCAAAGCAACCTACATCCAAATCCCAAGAAAAAGCAAGAATGTTGAGCCAAACATTGAACAAAATTCCAGATTATATAAGAAAAATCGACATAGTACCTCATAATCGAGGGTTTTTCAAACCCAACTATTCACCTATCCCAATAAGCCAAAACCCCACATCTGAGGATGAGGTGGCCACTCTCATAATAAACGACCCAAACTTGGCACCAAAAATAAGTGTTGATCTTGAAAAAATATTGGGCAGAGATTTCAGGATATATACTCCTCCAGGAACGTCAACAGTATTCTTCCAATCGACAGATAAAACATCGAGAATGCCAAGCTACCTTGTAAATGAGGGATTTGGTGTAAATCAAATTGTTTATTTATTATCTAAAATCCACAGGGCAGAGATGAGAACAATTTTGGTAGAAGAACCGGAAGTTCACCTACATCCCTCTACCATTCGCAATCTTGTCAGAGTATTCTGTTCAATAGTCAGAGAAGAAGAAAAACAGATAATCTTAACCACACATAGTGAGGTATTTGTTAGTTCAATTTTGGCTGCCATTAGAAGAAAGGATATAGACTACCGAAGTGTAAAATTCTACTTTGTTGAAAAAGAAGGAAAAATAACAAAATTTGAAGAGCAAAGAGTAAGTGAAGATGGTTTAATAGAAGGTGGTCTCTCATCTTTTGTGGAGGGAGAGCTTGAGGATCTGAAAGCTTTTTTTGATTAAATCAATTAATACGGGGGGTTGCGTTATTACAATATATATAATAGATGAGTGGTTATGGTCTGATTTAAGAGGAGAAAACGAGAAAAAGAGGCAAAAGGAGGCAATTGAATTTATTGAAGCTATTTTTGAAAAATGTGATAGAATTGCCGTTGCAAAGGGTTCAAAATTTCAGAAAAAAGAAAACAAATTCTCAAAAGAAGTTGATAAAGACATTCGCCTCAGAGCTATTGCTAGATTTTATTTTTACCAAATCAGGTGGAACTTAGACAAATATATTGAAATAAATGTTGATGATACAGAGTTGGATGACGAATACTTAAAAAACATAAAACCAGATGACGCTTATTTACTCAGAACATACCATAAGCTCATGTCATTAATAAATGAACATAGATCGAACATACTCATTCTAACCACTGATAAACCACTCAAAGAAGCTCTCGATGAAAAAGGAATTTCATGCAACCTTAGAGATGAGTTCTTAAAAGAATATATCAAATAAATGCAGAACCAAATCCACCAAAATCCTGAAACAGGTTTTCAGATTGAATCATTAACAAGAAACATTAAAAATTCTCAGAGGAAATTTCCTGAAAGTCATATTCAGGGTGACAATTATGAGAGTAGGAGTCTTTGTATGTCACTGTGGATTGAACATCGCGAGAGTTGTGGATGTAGAGGATGTTACCGAATATGCAAAATCACTTCCTGATGTCATTTTTGCTCAGGATATCAAGTATGCCTGCTCCGACAGCGGGCAGGAAGACATTATAAAGGCTATTAAGGAGAATGAACTTGATGCAATTGTCGTTTCTGCATGCAGTCCAAAGCTTCACGAGGTAACGTTCAGGAGAGCTGCGATAAGAGCTGGATTGAATCCGTACATGGTTGTCATGGCAAACATAAGGGAGCAGTGCTCATGGGTTCATCAAACAAGGCCAAAAGCCGCAACGGCAAAGGCAAAAGATCTTGTGAGAATGGCCATCGCATATGCAAGAAACCTTGAACCATTATCAAGAAAGAAGATCGAGGTTAAAAGGGCTGTTGCAGTTATCGGTGGTGGAGTTGCAGGTATTGAGGCAGCATTAAACCTTGCGGATGCAGGAATAAAGGTTTACCTGATTGAAAAAGCCCCGACAATTGGAGGAAAGATGGCAACCCTGAACGAGGTTTTTCCAACAAACGATTGCTCAATATGCATTCTCGCACCCAAGATGAGCGAGGCTTTGAACCATGAGAACATTGAGGTTATAACAAACGCCGAGCTTGTGGACTTTGAGGGACATGTTGGAAATTTCAGGCTTAGAATACTCAGGCATCCCAGATACGTGGATGAGAGCAAGTGCAAGGGATGCATAGACGACTGCAGTTCTGTATGTCCTGTTGAAGTCCCAAATGAATTTGACTACTCAATCGGGACGAGAAAGGCAATCTATCTCCCTATTCCCCAGTCAACCCCGCTTTATGCTGCAATAGACTGGCAGCACTGCATAGGTTGCAGGCTGTGTGAGAAAGCATGCGAGCCGGAGGCGATAAACTTCAATCAGGAGCCTGAAGAGGTTGAGATCGAGGCTGGAGCGGTCATTGTTGCAACAGGCTTCAAGCCATTTGATGCAAGAAGAAAGGAAGAATATGGTTACGGAGTTTACAAGAACGTTATCACTGCTCTCGAGCTTGAAAGGCTTCTGTCTGCCTCAGGCCCAACCCTCGGAGAGCTGTTAAGACCTTCGGATTCAAGCATACCTCAAAAAATAGCGTTTATTCAGTGCGTTGGAAGCAGAGATGAGAAAACAAACAGATACTGCTCAAGAGTTTGCTGCATGTCAAGCCTGAAAAATGCATATGCAATCAGGGAAAGATATCCCGATGCAGACGTTACGATATTTTATATAGATATAAGAGCATATGGAAGGATGTACGAGGAGTTTTACACGAGAGCTCAGGAGAAGGGAATCAGATTCATAAGAGCAAGAATTGGAGAGATTTATGAAAACAAGAATGACAGTCTTGTTCTGACATATGAGAACACACTTCTTGGTGAATTGCAGGAAGAGGAGTTTGATCTGGTCGTTCTCGCAATAGGACTTGAAGGAAATACAGAAATTGCCCAGAAGCTCGGATTATCTGTTGGAGAGGACGGATTCTACGAGGTTGCCCATCCAAAATTGAGGCCAGCGGAAACAGATGTGAAGGGAATATTTCTTGCAGGAACAGCCAGTGGCCCGAAGGACATTCAGGATTCAATAGCCTCTGCAGGACTTGCTGCTGCAAAGGCGATGGAACTCATAATAAAGGGTGAAACAGAATTTGATCCTTACAATGCCTACGTTGATGCTGAGAAATGCATAGGATGCAGAATATGTGTTGATGTCTGCAATTTCAATGCCGCATACATGGAAGGAAAGAAGGCAAAAATTGATGCGAATGCATGTGTTATGTGTGGTGTCTGTGCTTCCGCCTGTCCCGCTGATGCAATAGACCTGGGATTCTTTAAAGAAGATGCCATAATCGCTGCAATAGACGCTCTTACAGAGGAAAAAACCTCTGATCCCCTGATCCTTGTCTTCGCATGTCATTTCTGCAGCTATGGTGCGGCGGATCTTGCAGGCACGACAAAGATACAGTACGATCCAAATGTGAGAATTGTCAGAACCCTCTGCTCTGGAAGAGTTGATCCCGAATGGATACTGAGAGCATTGAAGAAGGGGATTGATGGTGTTATTGTCTCAGGTTGCAGGCTTGGAGAATGCCATTTCAAGGTTGGAAACTATCATGCCGATGAGAGAGTTAAGACATTGAAGGAGGCATTAAAGGAGGCTGGAATAAATCCTGAAAGAGTTGCAACGATCTGGCATTCTGCCGGAGAGGCAAGCGGAATTGCTGAGGACTTCAACGAATTTGTGGAAAAAATAAGGGAATTTGGGCCGATTGAGCAAGAGGTGGTTAGAAGTGGTTGAGAGAGACTTAGATTTCGCTGACGAGACCAAATTCAAATACATTCAGAGAGCCAAGGACGAGGTAAGAGAGCTTATTTACGACTATAAGGTATGCAACGGATGCGGAATATGCGTTTATGCATGCCCTGTCAATGCAATAGAGCTTGGACCTGTTCATGACATAGCAATTGGTCTTGAAATGCCTCCTGTGACAGTCGATCATCTGAAGTGTGCCTACTGCGGGATATGCTATGCTCTCTGCCCCTTCAATGCCTTTGATTTTTTCATAAATGGTGAGAGGGTTAGAAAAGATGATTTTCCGCTTTCACCAGCAAGCTTCACGGAAATTGATTACGAGAAGTGCACTGACTGCACGCTGTGCTACAAGGCATGCCCCGATGATGCAATAGCCAGAGAAATTGAGGTGAGAAGAGAGGACATAGAGGAGAAAAACGAGGGAATAGAGGGGAAGGTTGTCATTGACAGAGAGAAGTGCAATCTGTGTGGAATTTGTGCTGAATTCTGCCACATCTTCACAATGGTTGAAAAAGAGTCAGGCCCGACAGATCCGATGCCATATGAGGACATTCTGATTGATGAATCGGACTGCGATTACTGCAAGCTGTGTGAGGACGTTTGTCCTGAAAATGCGATAAAGGTTGAGAATGGAAGGAGAATTGACTTTGAGCTTAAAAAGCTTGCACACATTGAGGTTGATAATGAGAAGTGCTCAAACTGTGCTTACTGTGAGGTTGTCTGTCCTTACGATGCCATAAAAACTGTTAAACCAGCCAAAGGTGAGCTTTTTGTTTATGAGCCGAGAATGTATCGCTGTGATCCGGTTGGGTGTGGTGCATGCATAAAAGTATGCTGGCACAACAGGGTGTGGTATGTTGGAGAGAAAGAGGCAAGGGTCTAT
Organism: Geoglobus sp.; assembly: GCA_027019885.1. Lineage (GTDB taxonomy): Archaea > Halobacteriota > Archaeoglobi > Archaeoglobales > Archaeoglobaceae > Geoglobus. The sequence continues at coordinate 120 of JALUWC010000079.1, read as the reverse complement.
TTCAATGAAGAGCACTGCATATACTGTGGAGCCTGTGAGAACTCCTGCCCTTATGACCTCATTGGAGTGAGAAGAGAGGAATACTACACCAAGAACAACATTTCCTGGGAACCATGGATA
>JALUWC010000078.1 GCA_027019885.1 Geoglobus sp. | reverse complement strand
GCACAGTTGAGGTGCCCATAGAGTGGGCGATGAACGTCACGAGCATTAGTGACCCCGTCACCGCTGCCAACGCCTTCGCAAGCGGAGGAGTGCCGACGACGCTCATCATCTCGGGCGGCAGGCCAAAAGCGCTGATAATTGAGCACGTGTGGGTTGAAGCTTACCTCCCCTACGGCAACTACAGGGGTAAAATAAGAGGCGAGGGCGGCTACCAGTGGGTTCCCTTAGACCCGAGCTTCAAGTGGTACCGCTACCACCCCGCCAGAGTGAACCTGAGCCAGGCGATTAGCTTAAATGCCACGGAGTTCATTGATATAATAATGAACCGGAGCACCATCAACGAGTCAGGCTACTACGTAACCTCGGTGAACCAGAGCTTCATAAGGCAGTACATGGAGAACCTCACCAACAGCACCTACGATTACCTAATTGCTCACAACCTGACTAATCTAACACTGAACGAGCTTCTGGGCTACCGCGAGATAATCCCGGAGAAGCTTGGAGTGCTTCCAAACTCTCTACCTTACAGAGTGGTTGAGAAAAAGGCAGAGTTTTCAGAATTGCCAGATGAACTCAGACACAAGATTAAGTTTGAGATTTATCAGGTGTCTTCTTCATTATTAGGCAGTATTCCCGCCTCTTCACCTGATTTCTCGGTGACAATTAGTATGCCCGAATTAGCTGGTAAGAGGATAACTTTAAGCTACATCCCAGCAAGCGAGGATGATGCTACTTTAATCGAAGAATACGGTGGAATTACCAATGTGCCTGCCTATCTGGTGGAGATGAAACCTGTTTTAAGAGTGGAAGGAGAGGCGATAGCAGTTGGAAATCCTGTAACTTTGGGTGAGAATCAGCAGTTTGTGATGGAGTTTATCAGCCCGGGAGGAGGGGTTGACCGAGTCAGCAACGATGTAACTGTGGGAGCGTATTACGCTGTGGGGTTGGATTTGGGTAAGGTACCCCAGCGATTGGTTGAGGAGAGGAAGGCGAAACTTACCACTTGGAAGAATCTGCTTGGTGTAGAGGATGTTCCGCTCGATTCAGTTGTGGGGGAGCTGCTTTACGTCACTGCTTTAACCTATTTCATGGAGCAGGACGTGCTAGACGGGATTTCTGCAAGGCTGCATGGGGTGGTATTCTTCAGACATCCATCTGAAGCTGTAGTATCCACAACTTCCAGCGTGAGCTACCTCTTCTGGTCACCTTATAGCTTTGACATCAGCGGAGTGAACATAGACGTGGATAGAAATATTTACTCTGCATTCTCAACTGCTGATGATTCAGGCAAGCCTAGAGACTTCATGCTAAGCTCTGGCATACTCGGCTCTTCACTGGAACATGCAATATTTGAGCAGCTTTTCAATGTGCAGGCAGTTTCAGCGATTAAGTTACTTCAGGTGGCGAATGAGCAGGGAGTTAAGATTTACCACATTAACAGCACGAATCTCGCTGAGGTTCTGCCAGTGCTTCAGGTATCTCAGGAGGTAAAAATAGCTGTTCAAAATGCAGTTAACACTGGAAAAATTGTTGTCATTCCAGAGAGAAACATCCAATACTACAATTGGACTGGGATTGGATACATCGTATTAGATCCAGAGACCGGTGCAGGTGCCTACATGATCTCTGGCGGAAAAGCCGGTGGCGACATCGCAGTCAGCATTGAGTGCGATCCTGTAACACAAACAGTGAGACTTTTAATAAAGATAGCAGGATACACAATCGGCGTGCCTCTGCTGCAGACAGGTGCCTGGATTAAAACCCAGAACGTAAAGGGATTGCTGTCGTCCATCCTTACCGGACTCGGATACTTCTTGGTGGGCCTATCTGCTATCTTTGAGTTCATGTACTACCTGTACTTGCTCGGAGAAGAGGACTTGGCGTGGATATCACTCATGCTGTCTGTTATACAGATCCTCGCACTAGGCATGATATTCATATCACCACTTGGATTTGTTGCAATGTTTATATTAGCATTTTTCGTATTACTGATAACAAATGTCATAAGCAGTTGGATCATGAAAAAAGCCACTCAAAAAGCCGGAAGGAAGGTTGTATGTCCATGAGTATATTGAGAGGGTATATTATATTCGGTCTGGGAGTTGTTCTAATTTTTGGAGGATTACTAATTATAGGCCCGTCTTTGTCTAATATTTTTCCAAAATTTTTAAAATATGTAGGTTTTATATCTGCTTTAACGGGTATTTATTTACTATATTGGACGAAAGAGAACTCATTAACTGTTGGCGATGTTGTAAGTTTTTTAGAGGCCTATGGTTTTGAGGTTGAAGAAGAGATACGCAGGGTTATAGGAGTGTTTTTTGGCTCATGGCCAGAAAGTAGGATTGGAAAAATGGACGGCGTGCTTGTTTGCGTGGATGTATGGTGGATGATGAGAGATAAGGATTGGCCATCAAAAATAAAAATTTATCTCATCGTTCCTGTGAGAAATAAAAAACTGGGGGTTGTAGAGATAAATGGTACAAGAGTGAGAATTCCAGAAGTCTACGAGAAATATACAGATAAGCGAGATCTTGATCTGTTCAGAGCGCTTGCAGCGGAATTTAAAGATATCAGAGCCCGATTTTTCTACAACCACAATTTTCTGTGGATGATTATTGACGTTGAAGCAATTGAGGGTAAAAAAGCATTAGATAATATCCGGGTATCTATAGATGCATTTTTAAAACTCAGTAGGATCTTCAATGCAGATACAGAGTTTTACAAAAAAATAGAGGATGAAAAAAGAGTAGTACCAGGCGATGCTACAACAAAGTCTTCCTATACAGAGCTTGAACTGATTAAGAGTCTAGAAAAGCTGGAGAGTAAAAGACATATCGCTGGAATTATGTTATTCCTATTATGGGTAACACTGGCTTATATCAGCTATCTAATAGGGGAGGGAATTCTTCAATATCCAGTAATAATAGGCTGCTTAGGACTTGCGTTATTTTTCCTGATATCAGGGTTCAAATTCTGGCGATTAGAAGGTAAAAAAGCACTTAGAAAATGGGCGATAAGTGCAAAATTATGAGAGTCTACAAAACTTTAAAACATGAGGGCAATAACTACGATTACCTCGCCGAGAGAAATCTGACCAATCTAACACTGAACGAGCTTCTGGGTTATCGTGAGATAATCCTAGAGAAGCTTGGAGTGCTTCCGAATTCGCTGCCATACAGGGTTGTAGAGAAGAAGGCGGAGTTTTCAGAATTGCCAGATGAGCTAAGGCATAAGATTAAGTTTGAAGTCTATCAGGTGTCTTCCTCGCTGTTGGGAAGCTTTCCCGCCTCTTCGCCTGATTTCTCGGTGACAATTAGTATGCCTGAATTAGCGAGTAAGAGGATTACTCTTAGTTATGTCCCAGCAACACAGGATGATGCAGCAATAATAGAAGAATACGGTGGAATTACCAACGTTCCTGCGTATTTAGTAGAAATGAAGCCGGTGTTGAGAGTGGAAGGAGAGGCGATAGCAGTTGGAAATCCTGTAACTTTGGGTGAGAATCAGCAGTTTGTTATGGAGTTTATCACGCCTGGTGGAGGGGTTGACCGAGTCAGCAACGATGTAACTGTGGGAGCGTACTACGGGGTTGCTTTAGACCTTGGCAATGTTCCTGAGAGGCTTGTGGAAGAGACCATAGCCAAGCTGAAGACGGTGAGATACTTCATAGGGAAGAGCAACGTTTCTGTGGATTCAATCATAGGAGAGCACCTCTATGCTGTTGCTTCCGCCTACTTCTTGGAGCTTGACGCCTTCAACAGGC
>JALUWC010000077.1 GCA_027019885.1 Geoglobus sp. | reverse complement strand
CGATGTCGCATGCCTGTATGCTGAGATTATGCCCTCCTTTATATCCTCCTCTCTTATTATGGCAACGTGGTGAAATGCAAGTCCAGCACTCCTTTTTTCCTGAAATCCACCGAAGAATATCACCCCTGTTCTTCCATCAGCGCTCAGAGCGCGGCTTATGTGTGCATCCCTGAATTTTTTTGCCTCTTTTTCTGCATTGTCCGTTACTATAACCTCCACTCCCCTCGCTTTCAGTATTTCAATCATTCTCACCCTCAATCACCTCTGCAAAATCCCTCACATTTCCTCCAGCCCTCCTCAGATTTGCAAGGCAGATGGGGCAGAATGTCAATATCTCTGACTCCCCAAGCTCTTCCAGCCTCAGTTCTGCTATTTTTGAGGAAATTAATGGTGATATTGCCTCTACTGGACCTCCACAGCAGCTTGTAATGTTTTTTGAGTATTTGACATCATGATATTTTATCCCGGATCTGTCGAGCACGTCTCTCACTCTCTCTGAAATGCCGAGGTACCTGCCGTAATAGCATGGGTCGTGTATAACAAAAGTCTCCTCTGAGTTCGTCCTGACACTTTCAATAAGCTCCAGATAGCTTTTCACCTCAAGATCGAAATCAGCGTACATGGGGTAGAGGGATTTCAGGGCATAGGCTGTGTGGGGGTCTGGAGTGACAATTCTCTCCACCCCGGTCATCTTCAGCCTTTTCACAACCTTCAAGGCATGTCTTTCAAAAGCCCTTTCATTTCCGAGATCGTGGAGCAGAATTCCTGAATACGTGTCAAGTTCAGGTCTGTAGAAAACTCCATTTTCTGAGGTTTTCAGGATTCTGTAGATATTTACGAGAATTCTGTTTGCTTCTGCTTTCAGTTCTGCTGGAGTTAGCGTTCCGATGAGGCTGAATGGGGAGAGGATTTTTGAAACGTGGAGAATGTTCTGGAGTTTTGAGTTCTCAAGCCTCTGGAGGTATCTGACAGCGGTTTCGATGTAGGGGGTTATCTGGTAGAGCATTCCGGTGAAGAAAAGCCACTCACCCTCTCTGTCTGTGCTGACTTTTTTCCACCATGTGTTGATTCTGCTGTTGTCAATTCCAAGCGGGTTTTCCTTTTTTTCTATGTTCCTCGCAAGGATCTGGACAATCAGGCGTGGATTCAGCATGTCCCTCACCACTACAGAACAAAAAATTGAAGAACTCTTATAAAAAACTGATGATTGGATGTCCCTGTTTGATGAACTGAAAACAGAAATTGAGATGTATTTCAGAGAAGCTGAAGAGGCTGGATTTGAGTGGAAGAGAGTGGAGTGGGAGCTTGATAACATGGTGTATCCATTTATTGGCAGTTTTCTTGCTTCAGGAGAACTGAGCAGAGATGAGGCTGAAAAGCTTTTCAGGATGTGCGAGGAAAAATTGAAGCAATTCAGGGAATCTTTATAAACATACGAATGCAGGTGAATCTGTGAAGATATATATAGTTTACAATCTCGGACAGTACAATCATCTCATCCACAGAACATTGAGAGATCTCGGTGTTGAGAGCAGACTGATTGACAACACCACCCCATTGAATGAGATTGATGCAGATGGGCTCGTAATTGGTGGTGGGCCGGACATAGAGAGGTCGGGAAGTAGCATTGACTATGTGAGAAATCTCGAAATCCCAATTCTCGGCATATGCCTTGGACATCACATCATTGCAAAGGCTTTTGGCGGGGAGATTGGCAGGGGAAGTGTTGGAGGATACGCTGAGGTTGAGGTTGAAATACTCAGGGCAGAGGAAATTTTTGAGGGATTCCCTGAGAAAATAAGGGTGTGGGCGAGCCACATGGATGAGGTAAAGGTGATGCCTGAAGGTTTTGAGCTCATGGCAAAGTCGGACATCTGTTCTGTTGAGGCAATGAAACACAAAAGCAAGCCAGTCTTTGGCGTGCAGTGGCATCCTGAGGTTTATCACAGCCAGTATGGAGAGGAGCTTTACAGAAACTTCATTGAGATTTGCAGAAGATGAGAAGGACTGTTCTTCTGAGCGCAACGCTCTTGCCATTGATGATCTCAAGCGGAATGGTCTACTCTGTGCTGCCAATCTACATCTCCGAGGAGCTTGGGGCGAACAGAATAGAGGTTGGAGGGATTTTCACTCTTGGAGCAACAGTCGGGCTGGTAACATCATACATTCTTGGAAAAGTTGCTGACAGAATTGGAAAGAAACCCATGATTCTTCTCTCACAATCCGGGTTTGCATTCGTCATGCTCTCCTACTCGCTGATCTATGACAAGAGCTATGCCTACCTGATTCAAATCTTTGAGGGGCTTTCCTGGACAATGCTCGGGGTTTCAGCTCCAGCCTTGATTGCTGATATAACGGAAAAAGGTGAAAGGGGTGAGGCGATGGGGATTTACTCCACAAGCTGGAGCATGGGATGGGTTCTCGGCCCTATAACCGGTGGAGCTCTCTCGCAGTTCTTCGGATTCAGGGTCATGCTGAGGGTTTCATTTGCCATGCTGGTTTTTGGCTTCATCGCCACATACCTGACACTCAAGAAAATTGAAGAATGATGTTCTGTTTGTACCCACAATTGGGGCATCTGTCGCCTCTTAGATCAATCCTTCTCACGTAGAATCCCTCTCTCTCGATTAAGAGGTGTCCGCAGTTGGGACAGTATGTGCTCTCGTATTTGTGCCCCCACACATTGCCGATGTAAACGTACTCCAGCCCGGCATTTTTTGCGATCTCAACAGCTTTTTCGAGGGTTCTCACTGGGGTTGGAGGTTTGTCGAGCATCTCATGATCCGGATGGAACCTTGAGAAGTGCACCGGAATTTTTGGATCAAGATCTACAATCCATTTTGAGAAATCTCTTATCTCCTCCTCGCTATCATTAAGATCTGGAATCACAAGGTAGGTTATCTCGATGAAAACGCCCTTCTTCCTGAGATGTTCAACGCTTTCAGTAACCCTCTCAAGCCTTGCACCACATATTTTCCTGTAAAACTCATCCCTGAACGCCTTGACATCCACATTTATTGCATCGAGAGCATCAAACTGCTCGATTGCTTCATGGCTCATGTAGCCATTTGAGACGTAGTTGACGTAATAACCATGCTTTTTCACAATTCTACTTGCATCCAGATTGAACTCATGCATGATGGACGGCTCGTTGTACGTCCAGCTCACGCCATCAGCGTTGTATTTTTCAACGAGATTGAGAACATCCTCTGGCTTCATCTCCTGAAGGTATGGAAAGTCCAGATCTGCAAAGCTTATGCCGTAGTTCTGGCAGTGCTGACACCTGAAGTTGCAGCTCACTCCACCAAAAGACAGGGACTTTGTTCCGGGCATGAAGTTGTGAAACGGCTTCTTTTCTATCGGATCGAGGTGGATTGATGAGACAAGACCGTAATTGTAAACAAAAAGCATTCCATCTTCATTTTTTCTTACCCTGCAGATTCCCCACTGTCCCTCTTTAAGCCTGCAGTAGTGCATGCATGTTTTGCATCTCAGGTGATCATTTTCCCTCTCATACAGATATGACTCAACTCTCATCTGATTTCATGTTGTTTTCAGCTCTCTTCAATTTTATGGTGAAAATCGCTCCAGAAGGTCTGTTGTCAGTCACGGTTATTTTCCCTCCATACCTCTCAATGAGCTTTTTGACTATGTAGAGGCCAAGCCCTGAACCCTCTCCAAGAGTGAAACCCTCCTCAAAAATTCTCTGCTTCAGGCTGTCAGGAATCCCCTCTCCATAGTCAATAACTCTGATGATAACCCTGTCCTTTTCTTCTTTTATCTCAAATTTTATTCTGTCTGTTTTTCCATGTTTTACTGCATTTGACACGAGATTCTCGAAAACAGAGTGCAATCCATCATCTGCCAGAGCGACTCCATCTCCGCTCATCTCCCATTTGATATCGTGAACCTTCATGACATCCTTTATAACCTCTGATACCTTCATTGGATAGAGCTGACTCTCGCTCAAAGCCATTTCAACGTTTTTCAGCTTGGTTATTGTATCAACAGCTCTCTCAGCTCTGTTTATGATCCTTGAGCAGTAATCGCATCTCATTCTCTCGTTTGCAATCTCTGCAAATCCTCTTATTACCGTAAGATCATTCAGAATGTCATGTCTGAGTATTCTGTTTACAACTCTCAGATTTTCGGCAATTCCATTTATCTCTCTTTTACTTCTCTCAATTTCATCGAGCGCAAGATTGATTGACTCTGCAAGATCTTTTAACTCATCGTCTCCAGCCATGATTATTCTCTCCCCTGTTCTGAATCCTCTCTTGCCGATATTTTTCATGAAATTTGACAGAATCGAGATGCGGTCGTAGAAAGTTCTGTTGATCAGAGTGGAGGAGATGAGCACTGAGGCTGCAAGTATCAATGCTGAGAGAATCAGAAAATAGTTGTAGGTCTCGGCTATGAGCGGGTCTATTATACCCCTGTATGCAATCCTTATGTATCCGACAGGAATGCCACTGGTGTTTGTGATGGGGAGAAATTCGCTGATCTCGCCATTCACTTCTTTTCTATCCTTTGAAAACTCTACCACATCAACAGTCAGGATGTTTCTCAGCTCGCTGAGGTAGTCCTGATCAATTCTTTTTATAACGGCCACATACCCCTGAAGCTCTCCATTTGCTTCTCTTGGAAAAGATATGAACATGAAGAGCTTCCCGTCATGGTAGCAGAACCCCTTTCTCATTTCCTTCGATGTTTTTGCGTTGGGAGAAATGAGCTCGGCATCATTGACATCAAATGGCTTTTTTAAGTGCGGGTTCTTGTATATTCCCTCTACCTCACCATCTGGGGAATAGTACACTATCGCAGTGTATTTGTGGGTGGCGAGTATGGTCTCGGGAGAGATGTTATAACGGTTTATATAGTAATAGCTTTCTACGAGGGATTTGAACTCTCTATCTATAACCTCATTCAGAACACTCTTTTTTCCCGAAATCCACTCTCTGTAATACTCGTCTGTTCTCTCATGAATAAGTTCGACAATAATCACAGATATGGATATGTAAAAAACAGCAAATGAAACTGCGATAATTATTATGAGCTTTGTCTTTACAGACATCCTCCCACCATTATTATGATTGTTATATTAGTTTCAATTAAATTTTTTAATGATATTTCCTTAAAAAATTTTCTCTCAAGCGAGCTGAAAATCAAGTCTGGAGTAAACATTGAGAAATGTTTTAAATTCAGCCTGGTTAATTTTCTCGGAATGAAAATCCTTCTCACCAATGATGACGGTCTTTACTCACCGGGACTGAGAGCATGTCATGAGGTTCTGAGCGAATTTGGAGAGGTTTTCGCTGTAACCCCTGTCGTGCAGAAAAGCGGGGTAGGGAGGAGCATCTCCATACTTGAACCAATACGGGTGAGTGAGATAACAATTGATGGAATGAAGATCTATGCAGTTGATGGCACCCCGACAGATGCTGTCATAATAGGCATACATGAAATCATAGGTGAAATTCCGGATCTAACCGTTTCGGGGATCAATCTGGGTGAGAATCTTTCAACAGAGGCAGTAACTACTTCTGGGACAGTAGGAGCGGCACTTGAAGCATCAACTCAGGGAAGCAAGGCAATAGCAGTAAGCCTTGAGATGAGGGATATATTCAAGTTTGAAACATTTTTCGCACCTGCCGACTTCTCAAATGCAAAAAAGGTTCTTAAAGAGGTTGTTGAAAGAATAATAAAGCATGAAGTGCCTGAAGGTGTTGATCTGTTCAACATAAACGTGCCTGAAAACTGGAATGGGAGGTACAGATTCACAAAGCTTGCAAGAAGGCTTTACAGAACGAGAATCGACACAAGATTTGATCCGAGAGGCAGAAAATACTACTGGATTGATGGAGTTGAGGAAGAGAATGCTGATGAAGGCACAGACCTTCACGCGATAAGAAATGGGTTCGTATCCATAACTCCGATAAGCCTTGACATGACATCCAGAATTGATTTCAGCATCCTTGAGAGGTGGTTTAATGATTGAGAAGGTGAGATGTGCCGAAAAAGCTCTTGAATACGTCGAGGATGGAATGGTCATAGGACTCGGAAGTGGAACAACAGTTAAAGAGTTCATAAAGTTGATGGCTGAAAAAATTGAAAAGGGTTTGAGAGTCGAGGTAATTCCAACGTCAATTGACACCCATCTTCTGGCTGTTGAGCATGGAATAAAGGTGACCGATTTAATGGAGCATCCGGAGCCTGATGTATGCATTGATGGGGCAGATCAGATTGACAGGGAATTCAATCTAATAAAGGGCGGAGGAGGTGCATTGACAAGAGAGAAAATAGTTGCATACGCATCAAAAAAATTTGTGGTTATAGCAGATGAATCAAAGCTTGTTGAAAAGCTAAGCATGCCCGTTCCAGTTGAAATTCTTCCTTTTGCCCTTGGATCTGTTAAAAAGAAGGTTGAGGGGCTTGGGTTCAGATTAAATTTAAGAGAGGGGATGGGAAAGCTGAAGCCAGTTATCTCCGACAATGGAAACATCATTGCGGATGTGGATACTGGAACTGTTGAAGAACCTGAAAAGCTTGAGAAAACTCTCAGAATTTCTGGAGTAATTGAGAATGGAATATTTCTGGCTGAAATGGTTGATGCTGTTGTTGTTGGGAAAGAGGATGGTGCGGTGGTTTTAAGAAAATAAAAATAGTCTTCTGCTTCAGCGACAGGCTCTTCCTCTCTTTTCAAAATCAATCATCCTAAGAACATTTTTTTAAAATTGTACCAGAAATATTGGGATTAAAGGGGAGTTGTGACAATCCCGAACCCCACTCTCTCACCGAGATTCTTCCATCCCTGGCGTTATTCATCTTTTTAATTTCTCAGGAATCATAAACTTTCCGAGGTCACATAACTTAGATGAACAGCAGGGAAGAAAAAGTAAATTAATCCCCTCGCATTTTCCACCACCATGAAACTTGTCACATGTGGACTGCCTTACGCTAATGGTAAAGCCCATATCGGACATCTCAGGACATACATACCCGCTGATGTCTATGTCAGATACCTGAGACTGAAAGGAGAGGATGTGATTTTTGTATGTGGAAGCGATAGCCATGGCACTCCAATTGTCGTGAATGCCGAGCAGCAGGGTTTGAAGCCTGAGGAGCTTGTTGGTATCTATCACGAACATTTTCAGAAAATCTTCAAAGAGCTTGACATTGAATTCGATTATTACGGCAGAACTGACAGCGGGTATCACCATGAAAGAACCAAAGAAATCGTTCAGAGGCTTCTCAATAATGGCTACATCTACCCCAAGGAGATAGAGCTTGCCTACTGTCCCAGATGTGAGAGGTTTCTGCCTGACAGATACGTTGAAGGAATATGCCCGTATTGTGGAGCGATTGCAAGAGGTGATGAGTGCGATCAGGGATGTGGAAAGCACCTCGAGCCGGGTGAGATTCTTGAGCCAAGATGCAAGATCTGCGGGACTCCAGCTGAATACAGGAAGCAGAGGCACTATTACTTCAGGCTCTCAGCCTTCAAGGAGTTCCTTGAAAAATACATATCTGATCTCAGAGGAACTGAAAACGCTCTCAATTATGCAAAGGAGTGGGTGAGAGGTGAGCTCAGGGACTGGTGCATAACGAGGAACCTTGAATGGGGAGTGAGATTTCCGGAAGATGAGGAGCTTGTTGTTTATGTGTGGGTTGATGCACCAATAGGCTACATAAGCTTCACAGAAAAAGCCTGCGAGAAACTCGAAAAAGACTGGAAGGAGATATGGATAGACGGCAATGCTGAGATAACACACTTCATAGGGCTTGATATAGTCTATCACCACTGCATTTTCTGGCCTGCAATGCTCAAAGGTGCAGATTACGCTTTGCCCGATGCAGTTGTTGCCAGCGGAATGGTAAAGGTTGAGGGCAGAAAATTCTCAAAGAGCAGGGGATATGTGGTGTGGGTTGAGGAGGACTATCTGAAATCGGGGCTGAATCCTGACTATCTGAGATACTACATAGTAAACTACACATCTCATCAGAGAGATCTGAACTTCTCCTGGCATGTTTTCAGAGATAAAGTGAACAATGAGCTCATCGCAACTCTCGGGAACTTCATTTACAGAGTTATGCACTTTGCCTGGAAGAATTTTGGTAAGGTGAGAATGGAGGTTGATGGGGAGGTTGTTAATAGAATAAGAAAGGCAAAGGAGACAATAGAGGATGCCATTGAGAGGTGGGAGTTTAAAGAGGCGAGCGATGCTTTCATGGAACTTGCAGGATTTGGTAATGCATTTTTCCAGTCTTCAAAGCCATGGGAGGTTATAAAGAGAGACAGGGACGAGGCTGAGAGGACAATAGCCTCAGCCCTTGCTGTGGTCAGGGCACTGGCAGTTCTTGCTTATCCCGTCCTTCCGAGGTCAATGAAGGCTGTTGCAGAAACCGTTGGCATGAACCCTGAAAATGCAACTCTTGAATCTGTCCTTCAAATTCCTGAGTATGTTGTTGTTGGAAAGCCAGATGTGCCATTTGAGAGGATAGATGATGAAAAGATGGAGGAGCTTGAGGGAATAATGATGAAGAGGATAAGGGATAATACTGAGGGGGAGATGAAAATGGACGAAAGGATCGGAATTGAGGAGTTTCAGAAGCTCGACATCAGAATTGGAAGAGTTGTTAAGGCTGAAAAGGTCAAGGGCAGTAAAAAGCTAATGAGGCTTGAGGTAGATATCGGAAGCGAAATCAGACAGGTGGTTGCGGGGATAGCCGGTGAGTACGAGCCCGGGCAATTGGAGGGAGAGCCTGTTGTTGTTCTCGCCAACATAAAGCCAGCAAAGCTCATGGGAATGGAGAGTGATGGCATGATACTGGCAGCAGATGTGAACGGAAAGCCCGTGCTTTTAAAGCCTGAAAAAGATGTCAGGCCGGGAGCAAGGGTAAGATGAGGATCAGGGCAGGAATTGAGGAGTTCAGGAATTGGCTTGAGGAGAGGGGATACGGGGAGAGAATGGGAAAGGAGGGGCTTGACGCCTTTTTAAATTCAGGTTTCCCATCCCTCTTTTTCAGCAACAGCAATCTGCTGTATGCCTTCATCTACTCCAGAATGGGTCTTGGATCGGAGAGGGTGAATGAGCGGATAAGATTTGAGCTTGCAAAGAGAATCAATGCGATATTCATCGAGAGGGATTATTTCGAGATAGAGTTCATTCAGTGACAAGGCTCATCATCGGGTATTTTTTCTCGTCATCCCATCTCAGCACTCCGATAGCTTTAATTCCCTCTACTTCAACCTCCACCCTTGCGTAAATCATGTCTCCTTCCAAGGAGCAGTAATTGAATTCTGATAGCTTCTCTGAAAGCCTTTTTCTGTCTATTCTCACCTCAGCACCAGCAACATAGGGCTGAAGCATAATGCAGCTCTTCATGGCTTTCTCAAGAATCTCTGCATTCTTTAGGCTTACAGGCATACCAACAAACTGATGAAACAAAGCCCCAAGCTTTATTCCCACCTCGAAGGCTGCGATCTCTTTCATGAACAAAAAGGTTATCTTTTCCTTTTCTCTCTTTCGGTTTATGAGAAATGTCAGAGTTGCTGTGACAGTTGCAGGAAGTGACAGCATAGGTGGAGCGGGAATTCAGACTGATCTGAAGGCTTTTTCATCATTTGGAGTTTATGGAACAGCGGCAGTAACTGCCATAACAGCCCAGAACACTTTTGGAGTTGCAAATTCCATGATGCTTCCTGGGAAGATCGTGTATGACCAGCTCAAAGCAATTGCAGATGACTCAGGTATTGATGCTGGAAAAACGGGAATGCTCGGAAATCAGGATGTTGTGGAGCATGTGGTGAAATTTCTTTCAGAATACGAGTTTCCACTTGTTGTTGATCCTGTCATGGTTGCCAAGAGCGGGGCGAGGTTGCTGAATGAGCGAGGAATTGAGGCTCTGAAAAACAAACTCATTCCAAAGGCGTTCTGTGTCACTCCAAACACGGAAGAGGCGGGGATTCTGACAGGGATAAAGATAAAGGATGTTGATGATATGATCAGGGCAGGAGAGAGAATCGTTGATGAGCTTGGATGCCCTTCGGCTCTCATCAAGGGGGGGCATCTGAAGGGTGATGAGGTTGTTGATATTCTTTACCACAATGGAGGGGTTTACGAATTCAAATCAGAAAGAAAGGAGGGTTGCTTTCACGGCACAGGATGCATGCTTTCAGCGAGCATAGCTGCAAATCTTGCATTGGGGAAAAGCGTTGTTGAGAGCGTAGAGGCTGCAAGGAATGCCGTTTACGAAGGAATAATCTATTCAGTTTCAGCAGGAAAGAACTGTGATTCTGTGAATTCCATTGCCGTGATGGAGAGAAAAGCCTTGGCTTATGGGATGGTTCAGGAGATGGAAAATGCGATCAGGAAACTTGAAAATCTGGATGGGATTGAAAATCTTATTCCGGAGGTTGGCATGAACCTTGTTTATGCGATGCCTGCGGTCTATGCAAGAGGTGTCAGCGACGTCCTTGCCATTGATGGCAGGATATTCAGGGGTAAAACTGGGATAGTTCATTCCGGCAGATTTGGGTTTGGTTCTTCAAGACATCTGGCAAAAGCCATTCTGAAGTACATGCATTATTATCCTGAATTCAGATCTGCAGTGAATCTGAGATACAGCGACGATCTGATTGAAAGAGCAGAAAAGATGTTTGCTGTGTCGTTTTATGACAGAAGAGAGGAGCCTGAGGAGACAAAGAAAAAAGAAGGTGCAACAATTCCCTGGGGGATGGAGAGTGCAATCAAAAAGTCAGGGCACAGACCTGATGTGATATATCATCTGGGTGATTATGGAAAGGAGCCGATGGTGGTTGTTTTTGGAAGAAATCCAGCAGATGTGGCAGAGAAGGTCAGGAGACTGCTCTATGAATGATCAGAAAACCATCTGAAATTGCAGAGAAATCAGGCATGAGGACGTTTTCAGTAGAGTAATCCGAGACCTATTTTTTCAAAACCGCAAAGGTTAATAATTGAGCTGAGATGCCATCTGCGGGTGTTTAAAATGGGAAAGGTGAATATTATCGATCTGAGCCTTAGAGACGGTCATCAGTCTCTTGCAGCAACAAGAATGAGAACGAGAGACATGATTCCCGTTCTGGAATTAATTGATGAGGCTGGATTTTACAGCATAGAGATGTGGGGGGGAGCGACATTTGATGTCATGCATAGATTTCTGAATGAGAATCCATGGGAGAGGATAAGGACTTTCAGGAAGTATGTTAAAGACACTCACTGCCAGATGTTATTGAGAGGACAGAATCTTGTGGGATACAAACATTATGCCGATGATGTTGTGGAGAAGTTTGTTCAGAAAGCTGTTGAGAATGGAATCTCATTTTTCAGGATATTTGACGCATTGAACGATGTGAGAAATCTTGAGCTTTCAATAAAATCCGCCAGAAAGTATGGTGCAGAGCATGTTCAGGGGTCAATCTGCTACGTCATCTCTCCAGTCCACACCCTTGAAAAGTATGTTGAGACAGCTGAGGAACTTTCAGCTCTGGAAGTTGACTCAATTGTAATAAAGGACATGGCGGGAATGCTATCTCCGCATAAAGTTTACGAGCTTGTCAGGGCTTTGAAGAAGGAGATTGGAATCCCTGTGAATGTTCATTCCCACTACACAAGCGGCATGGCAGCAATGACGATGCTGAAGGCTGTAGAGGCTGGAGCTGAGATGATTGACACAGCCATGTCCCCATGGGCGTGCGGGACATCACATCCACCAACCGAATCCCTTGTTTATGCACTGGAAGAGCTCGGATACAGCACAGGCGTTAATATAGATGTTCTGATGGAAATAAGGAAGCATCTGCTTGAGGTAAGGGAGAAGTATGCAGGGTACATCAAAACCCTATCAACGATCCCGGATACGAGAGTTCTTAAATTCCAGATTCCGGGAGGGATGTTCTCCAACATGCTCTCACAGCTTGAGGAGCAGAATGCTCTGGACAGGCTTGAGGAGGTGCTTGAAGAAGTCCCGAGGGTTCAGGCAGATCTCGGCTACCCACCTCTCGTCACTCCAACATCTCAGGTTGTTGGTGTGCAGGCTGTGCTCAACGTTCTGTTTGGAAGATACAGGATGGTCACAAAGGAGACAAAGGATCTTGTCAGGGGTATGTACGGCAGAACTCCCGCACCGATAAGTGAAGAGATAGTTAAGCTCATTCTGAAGGATGAAGAGCCGATAAGCGTGAGGCCTGCAGATCTCATAGAGCCAGAATTTGAGAAGGCGAAGCAGGAACTGATCAATGAAGGTGTTGAGAATCCGAGCGATGAGGAAGTGCTGATCTATGCTCTATTTCCATCCACAGGCCTCAAATTCCTGAAGGGTGAGGCAAAGGAAGAGCCCTTCCCGTCTGCTGCTGGAGATGTTAAGGGAGAGTTTGAGGTGGAGATTGAGGGAAAGAGGTACACGGTAAAGGTTGAGTAGTATCAGATCTCAATCATTTTTTCGATATTTTTTTGCAGTATTCAAAAATTTCTTTAACTCTCTTTTTATGATTTTCAGGTATTTTATCCAGATGTTCAGAGTATTCTATCTCCTCTTCCACCCTGTCATACATATCGTCAGAGATTTTTAGGGAGGTCCCGTCTCGATAGGGAGTTCACGGAATTTTGTACAGACCACGAAATACTGCTTAAGGACTTTGAAGTCACGGGTTGCGATGTGCAATCTGAAAAATAAAAATCAATGTGCACGAGAGTTGGTAATGTCATCCCCCCGATATGATCGGATGTCATGATAATCAGATTGCTGGAGCTGGACACATCAGAATTCTGATAACACCTCCAGATCGCAGGAAAATAGCAAAAGGTTTAAATATGGAAATGATTAAATAAAAAAAGGGTGGCGGCGGAGTGAAAGTGTCGAGCTTAGCTTCGCCGCCAGTCGATAGTAGACTATATATACCTGAGCTGACATGATGAGAAAAAAGTGTGTATAAAAGGAGGTAGGGAGAGTATGAGTAAGGTATGGAAAATAGGAATTGCAGTATTAGCGGTTCTAATGGTGGCAATGGCTACAGCGAGTGCGGCTACTGCAACTATTAGCTTCTCGACTACACCATACAACGTTACATATGGGGACACGGTAACATTTGATGTCACCTACTATAAAAATGAGGTTTTCACGGTAAAGGTAATCAACAGGGGTACAGGAAAAGAGGTTTGGAGCGATTCAAAGACAACTGGTGGGACATATTCATTCTCAATAGGGACAACGGACAAGCTGTATCCGGGGATGTACAACCTAACTGTTGTCAACAGTACAGGGGTTGTTGCTTATGATTACTTTAACGTGACATACGATAAACCTCTGGTTGTTCTTCAAATCAAAAACCCATCAAAGCCAGAGATTGTCAGAGGTGATAACTTAGTATTCGACGTAAAAGTGTATTACCAGAATAATATAACTGCAGTGAATGTCACAATCGGAGGGCCAGTATCACCTAACGGGACGATATATGTGAATTACAGCGGTGGGAACATTAAATTGCTTAATGATACCGAGCTTTCAGGGAATCTGTATAATGGACAGTCATTGTTTAATTTGTCATCAAGTGGTGAAACTAAAACAGCCTTCGAATGGAAAGACATTAAAATTAACACAAGTTGGCCTGGATTTAATGGCACTTCTGATTACGGTTCATATACATTGAAGGTAAAAGCTACGTCAGGTTCAGATTCAACGACAGCAACCGAATCATTTAGCTTAGTCAAACCAACTGTAACCATAAACCTTGAGAACAATGTAGTCAGAAAAGGAGAAAAAATAGTCGTTTATGGTGAAACAAATGTCGCGGATACAAACAGCAAATATGATAATTCTACAGTGCCTAATAAAATAAATGTCTCAATATATAATTCAACAATAGATAACAGTAATTACTATGTAGATTCAAAGGAAGCTGATGTGAATGACGGCCAATATAAAGCTGAGATTGATATTCCGATCGGCAATCAGCCTACCGGAACTTGGTTAGTTAAGGCGGTAGTTAAAGGTGTTCTTGCAGAGAAAAGTGCAACTATATCTTTCACAGTTGAAGAACCGTATTTAAAGATATCAGTGGACAAAGCTTCTGTTGGTAGAGGAGAGAAATTCACTTTGAGTGGAGAGTCTTCGCTTCCAGCTGGTGCGACAGTTACACTCAGTGTTACAAATCTGCCATCGAATGTCAACAGTCCAAGTGCAATATTTGATGGTTGGAAGAACACAGTACAGCTTGACAGTGAAGGTAAGTTTAGTGTAAGCCTAACAGCAAGACCTAACGCAACACTCGGTACATTTACGATAAAAGCCAATAGTACTTCGTCGTATGGCAACGTAAAAGATACTGTTTCAGTAACTATAGTGCGACAATCATTGGATGCGAAAATCGATAAGGCAGAAGTTGTAAGGGGTGGAAAGATATTCTTGTCAGGCAATACCACTACAAAGTATGTGGCGATTTTCACGGACAAAAGCAATGTATTTGAAGGTATAGCGAAAATAAATTCAACTAGCAGAGAGTTTAATGCAACAAACATAGCCACAAATACAATTCTGACGGTCCAAGACAATCAATTCAAGATTGAATTGAGAGTGAATCAGTCATTGGACCCCGGTAACTATATACTGTATGTCTTTGCTCCAAAGAATGTCACTAGCAGTGGAGTTATCTGGGTAGATCCAGTGTCTGATCCTCAGAAGATCTTCTACGTCTCTGTTAAGCAGTTTGGTTTCAAAGATTACCCGAATGAAGTGTCTATAACTAGAGGCGAAAAGAAAAAGCTGACATTTGATGTAGAAGTTGCAAAAGAAGGTCAGGTAACTTTGACAGGGAAATTAAGTGGAAACGGCATCTCGGTGGATTTCTCATCAAGTTCATTCGACGAGACGGACAAGGGAGTTTTTGAGTTTACTTTGGGAACTTTCTATGATGAATCAAGTAATACGATTCAAACAAGCTATGCAAGTGGATATAAGTTGTTGGCAGTTGGACTATACTCACTGAAAATTACATTGAAACACAATGGTGACACAATTGATTCGATTACCATCCCTGTAAATGTAGTTAACCCTGAGATATCTGTAAATGTCTCGAAATACGTCAAGAAAGGTGATGAATTACAGGTGTCTATATCAACGAACAGAGGTGCAAATTACGATGGAATCTATGTCTTCCTTGTAGCCCCAATGACAACGTATAAGCAGCAGGTTTACACTGATGCAAATGGTTCGGCAACGGCGACATTCCAGACATTCGGATTGGATACTGGGGAGTATAAGATCTATGTTAGGGACACAATGAGGACAAAGGCAACTAATTGGACAGATTATTACGACATTGATCCTGCGGCACCATTGGCGAAACAATACAAACTAAGTGACGACATCCTACTTGGACCATTCAAAGTAAGCGTTGTAACCGAGATTCCAACACCAACACCAACACCAACACCCACACCTACACCAACCCCAACACCAACACCCACACCTACACCAACTCCAACACCAACCCCAACACCAACCAAGACAGCAACTCCAACCCCAACCAAGACAGCAACACCTGTCGTAACCAAGACCACTGAGAAGAAGCCGGGAGTCCCAGGATTCGAAGCGATCTTCGCAATTGCAGGGCTCGTCGCAGTTGCATACCTGCTGAGAAGAAGACAGTAAACACCAATTTTATTTTTTCTTTATTTTGTTCAGATCTGGTTTATCTCAGCCAGAGGCAGTTTTTATGGGCCTTTAGTGGTTATTTCAGCACCATCTATATCAAAATTTAAGTTACTGCATACAGTAACTGTAAATTTCCTGTAACTTTGCTCTCCTTTATCATATATCAAGTAACCATACCTGTGGGGACAGAAAACAGGCCGGGAATAAAAATCGGGGATGGCATAATTTTTGTTTCTGACGCAGATTGGGTTAAACCGATCCCGAAAAAGAAGAGTCTGAGGGAGAACGTCATGGAGCTCGGTGAGCTGGTGGAGAGAGGCATATAATGACTTCACGATTCTGAGCACTGCAAAAGACTCTGTCTGCCGATCCATACCTTTGACCCTGAACTTAAAAAATTATCTTGGAGATTCTGTAATCAATCCATTTCAGAAACTGCAGGCGTATCACCAAACCTTAAATACCGCTTTGGTTATCAAAAATTGATGGCTGAAAAAAGACTTGTCATCAGGAGATCAGGATTCCCCTCAAAGGGTGAAATCATCATAGGAACTGTCAAGAGGGTTATGGACTTTGGAGCTTTTGTAACTCTTGATGAGTATGAGGGCAAAGAGGGGCTTGTGCATATAAGTGAGGTCGCACCGGGATGGATAAAGGACATAAGGGATCATGTTAAAAAGGGACAGAAGGTTGTGTGCAAGGTCCTTGATATCA
>JALUWC010000076.1 GCA_027019885.1 Geoglobus sp. | reverse complement strand
GGGCAATGTTGGAATAGTCTCCAGGAGCGGAACACTAACGTATCAGGTAGCATATAACCTGACGAAGCTCGGTATCGGGCAGAGCACGGTTGTGGGTATAGGGGGAGACAGGATAATTGGAACAAGCTTTGTAGAGGTGCTCGAGATGTTCGAGAACGATGATCAGACCGATCTGGTTGTGCTCATTGGAGAGATTGGAGGAACAGATGAAGAGGAAGCTGCCAGATTTATTGAAAGGAAGATGAGCAAGCCTGTTGTGGGATACATAGCAGGCATAACAGCTCCTCCGGGCAAGAGGATGGGACATGCAGGAGCAATAATTGAGGGTGGAAAGGGTACTGCCGAGTCTAAAATCAAAGCTCTTAACAATGTTGGCGTTGATGTTGGAAAAACACCAATGGAGGTTGCCGAGCTGGTTAAAAAGAGGCTGAAGGGATGATTATGGAGGTTATAAAACACGATATTGTTATAATTGGAGCGGGACTTGCTGGTTTGAGGGCTGCCATTGCATCAGCTGAGAAAAGCAGAGATGTGAGCATTGCCATTATAGCCAAAACCTACCCGATAAGATGTCATTCAGTCTGTGCTGAAGGTGGGACTGCAGCAGTATTAAGAGAAGATGAGGGGGATAACTTCGATCTCCATGCATGGGATACTATAAAGGGCTCTGATTTCCTTGCCGATCAGGATGCGGTTGAGTTTTTTGTGAGGGAAATACCAAAGGAAATTCTCAGACTCGACAACTGGGGATGCCCATGGAGCAGGAGAGAGGATGGTAAGATTGCCCAAAGAGCTTTTGGAGGTATGAGCTTCAACAGAACTGTTTTTGCTGCAGACAGAACAGGCTTCCATGAGGTCCACACCCTGTATGAGAGATGCCTGATGTATCCAAACATCACCAGATACGATGAGTATTTCGTCACAAACATATTCATTGAAGACAATTCAATCAAGGGGATTTCAGCCATAAATCTCAGAAATGGGGAGATGACGTTTTTCAATGCAAAGGCTGTCATTCTCGCAACTGGAGGGGCCGGAAGGCTCTATGGCTTCACCACTTACAGTCATCAGGTGACGGGAGATGGGCTTGCAATTGCATACAGGGCGGGAGTTGCTTTGAAGGACATGGAGTTTGTTCAGTTTCATCCAACGGGGTTGATCCCATCTGGCATTCTGATGACAGAGGCTTGCAGAAGTGAGGGGGGTTACTTGAGAAACAGAGACGGAGAAAGGTTCATGAAGAGGTACGCCCCCGAAAAGATGGAACTCGCTCCGAGAGATGTTGTTTCGAGGGCAATGTGGACTGAGATAATTGAGGGAAGAGGAATTGATGGACCTTATGGATCATACATTGCTCTCGATCTAACCCATCTTGGGGAAGAGAAGATAAATGAGCGTCTTCCCCTGATAAGGGAAGCAGCAAGAAAGTTTTCAGGAATTGATCCTGTTGATGAGCCCATCCCAGTCAAGCCTGTTGCCCATTACACGATGGGTGGGCTACACACGAACATGTTTACTGAAACAACTGTTAAAGGGCTTTACGCAGCAGGAGAGGTCTCTGCTGTAAGCATTCATGGTGCCAACAGGCTCGGAAGCAATTCAACCGCTGAGTGTCTTGTCTTTGGGAGAGTTGCTGGGGAAAAGGCTGTCGAGTACGTTCAGGGTAAAAGCTTTGCAGAGATAACCAAGGAGGAGAGGCTTGCTGAGGAGAAAAGAGTCTTTGACGAGTTTTTGGGCAGGAGCGGAGATGAAAATCCGTACGAGATAAAGAAAGCCCTGAACGAGGTGATGGACAGATACTTCTGGATTTTCAGGAATGGCGATGAGATGAAGGAGGGGATAAAAAGGATACAGGAGCTAAAGAGGAAATATGAGAACATAGAGATTTCTGACAAGAGTAGGGGATTCAACACACAGCTCATACATGCGATGGAGATTGGCTTCATGCTCGATCTTGCAGAGGTTGTTGCTTTCGGTGCGTATGCAAGAGAGGAAAGCAGAGGAGCACATTACAGGCTTGATTATCCGAAGAGGGATGATGAGAGGTGGCTGAAGCACACCCTCGCCCACTTCACTCCCAAGGGCCCAAAGCTGGACTACATTCCTGTCACGATAACCAAGTGGCAGCCTGTTGAGAGGAAGTACTGAGGTGGGGTCATGGAAAGAGAGGTTCTTTTCAGGATAAGAAGGTTTGATGGAGAGCATGCCTACTGGCAGGATTTTCAATTTAAAGCCAGAAAGGGGATGACCGTTCTTGAGGGACTTTACCACATCAAGGAGAGTATTGACGGCTCTCTTTCCTTCAGAGCATCATGCAGAATGGGAGTATGCGGGAGCTGTGCGGTCAAGGTAAACGGAAGGCCAAGGCTCGCCTGCGAGACTCAGATATTCGACATCGGCGACACCTTGGAAATCGAGCCCCTCGACAACATGTCTGTTCTGAGAGATCTGGTCGTGGATATGGATGGCTTCTTCAGAAAGCACGAGGCTGTGAAACCATACCTAATAAGGGGCGGTGATAACTACGGAAATCCTAAGGAGCTCATGCAAACGCCAAAAGAGCTCCATGCATACTACGATTTCTCGCTCTGCATTAAATGTGGAGCGTGCTATTCAGTCTGTCCAGCTTCTGCGACAAGGAGCGACTACCTCGGCCCAGCAGCGATGACAGCAGCTTACAGATTCTGTGCTGACAGCAGGGACGAAGGGAAGGATGAAAGGCTCAGACTGGTTTCCGGTTCTGAGGGAGTGTGGAGGTGTCACTTCAACGCTGAGTGCAGCGAGGTGTGTCCAAAGAACATAGAGCCTGCCAAGGCCGTGCAGAAGATGAAGCTGATGAGTGCGATCCGCATTATTAAGAGCATATTCAGGTGATAAAGATGGAGGGAATTTCAGGCTGGTTTTCACTTAGGGGTAAGTCCGTTAACAGTATAGCCTACTCTTTCCACAGGCTCACGGGATTGGTGCTTTTGCTATATCTCATCATCCACCTGAGCTTTCTCACGAGCCTGAGGATTGGAGAGGAGGCTTACACAGCTTTCATCTCCACCACCGTAAGGCCGGAAACCCTGCCTTTAGACTCTCTGCTGTTCCTTGCAACATTCTATCATGCGTTCAACGGCCTGAGAGTGGTGCTGAACGAGTTTGGATTGGTTTATGAGCTGCGAAAGGCACTGGCATACATCATGGCTCTGCTCGCCTTAGCCTTCTGGGTGTACAGCACCTACGTGATGTACGTCTTCGTTATGGGGTGATGCTATGAACGAGTCGCACACGAGAAAGGTTCTGGAACCGTTCGGATGGATCTTTCAGATGGTAACCGGGCTTTTACTCTTCGCCTTCGTCCTGTTCCATCTCTACATCACACACCTAACGTCCCACGACGCTTTGGAGTACGCAAAGGTTGTGGAGAGGCTGTCCAATCCTGCAATAAAGATTTTCTACTGGGTCTTCTTAGCCTCAGTCTCATTCCACGCGTTCAATGGTCTTAGAGCAGTACTGCTGGACACAGACTTTGGAGGGAGAAATGAGAAGGTCATTAACACCCTGACAATGCTGCTTTTCGTCGTGGCAGTGGTTTACGGGGGATTGCTGCTGATTGCACTTTGAGAACTTCAAATCCCTAAATTTTTACGGCTTTTTCAGTCCTGTTTTGATGTATGGCACCGTTCTTCAGCATTTCCACCCGGTTGTGAGAGCATTCCTTCGAAATATCTCCATCTCTGGATGGATTATCGCAACTGTTGTTAAGGGCGATCTTCCCTCCTTTTCAGCT
>JALUWC010000075.1 GCA_027019885.1 Geoglobus sp. | reverse complement strand
TTTCTTGTAGGTCTTTTTGGATAGCTCAATTATTTTCACAACATCCCTTGGATCGCTTCTCACAAGAATTATGTCTGCTGTCTCAATGGCAACATCTGTTCCAGCACCTATGGCAATTCCAACATCAGCCTGTGCTAAGGCAGGGGCGTCGTTTATTCCATCTCCAACCATTGCGGCCACATATTTCTCCTGAACCTTCTGAATTACCTCTGCCTTCTCATGGGGTAAAACCTCAGCAAAAACATCATCAAGCCCGAGCTCTTCAGCAACCCACTTTGCAACAAGTTTGTTGTCACCTGTGAGCATCATGCATTTTATACCCAATTTTTTCAGATTTGCTATTGCCTCTCTCGACTCAGTCTTTACCCGGTCTGCAAGGGCAATCGCTCCAGTAAGTGTGATATCTTTCAGCAGAAACACAACCGTCTTCCCCTGCTCTGCAAGTTTTCTTGCCTCATCACCCTCATCTATTCCAGATTCTCTCAGAAATCCTGGACTGACTATCCTGAAAGATTCTCCATTTAATGTTGCCTCAACACCCTTGCCGGGAACAGCCTTGAAATCATCAACCTTTTCCAGTTTCAGACCCCTTTTCTCTGCCTCCTCGACTATGCTCCTCGCAATTGGATGCTCTGAATGAACCTCTATGCTGGCAGCTATTCTTAGAACCTCATCCTCATTTCCGTTATATACCAGTATGTCCGTGACTCCGAACTTTCCCTCGGTCAAAGTCCCTGTTTTATCAAAAACGACTGCCTGAAGGTCTTTTGTTTTTTCAAATGCCTGCCTGTCCCTTATCAGCAACCCATTCTTCGCTGCCAGCGATGTTGAGACCGCAACAACCAGTGGCACGGCAAGTCCAAGAGCGTGAGGGCACGAAATAACCATCACAGTAACAGCCCTCTCAACTCCAAATTCAAGTCCCTTACCGAGTGTGATCCATGCAGCGAGGGTTACCACTCCCACACTGAGCGAAATGATTGTCAGATAAAATGCTGCCCTGTTTGCCAGATCCTGTGTTCTTGATTTGCTCTCCTGAGCCTGTCTGACAAGCTCTATTATCTGGCTGAGGTATGTCTCTTCTCCTGTTCTCTGCACTTCAACAACAAGCGACCCTTCCATGTTTATTGAAGCACCTATGACTTCATCTCCCTCTTTTTTCAGAACTGGCTTGCTCTCTCCTGTCAGCATGGATTCATCCACATAGCTCTCTCCTTCCTTAACAATACCATCAACAGGTATCTTTTCTCCGGGCTTGACAAGAACGATATTTCCCTGCTTGAGTTGCTCAACAGGCACATCTTTGATCTCATCACCCTCCATGAGGTGTGCTGTTGAGGGCATTATTTTGACAAGCTCTTCCAGAGCTCTTGATGCTCCGAGAACCGATTTCATCTCGACATAATGGCCGAGAAGCATGATGTCAATAAGCGTTGCAAGTTCCCAGAAGAAGAATTTTCCCCCGAGGCCAAAAACCACTGCGGAGCTGTAAACGTATGCTGCCGTTATCGCAACAGCAATCAACGTCATCATTCCCGGCAGTCTTTTTTTGAGTTCGTCAAAGAACCCTTTAAAGAATGGATACCCGCCGTAGAAATACACAAATGAGGAGAGACCAAAGAGAACAAACTTATCTCCGGGGAATGTTACTGATATCTTGAGGAGGGACTGTATCATAGGTGAGAGCAGGAGTATGGGTACTGTGAATATGGTTGAGATGTAAAACCTCCTCTTGAAATCCTCCATCATGTGTTTGTGGTGGTCGTGGGTGCTGTGCTTTGCATGCATTTCATGCTCACCACCTTCATGCTTCATTTCGCCATCATGCTTCATTTCATCATGGTCTTCGTGAGTCATATCTTTGTTTTCGTCCATTTCACATCCCCTCCTACCTCTCAAGCTCCTTTTTCATTCTCTCATACTCTTCATGAGTTATTTCGCCCTTTGCGTATCTTTCCTTCAGAATTTCAAGGGGTGTTTTCTCGGCCACTCTCGTCTGACTCTGAGGCTGGGACTCCCTTATAATCAGGTATATTATCAGCGCAACTATGTTGACCATTGGTATTAGAACGAGGATCAGCCAAAGCAGGCCATTCATTCCTCTTTTTTCTGCATCCTGATAAACAAGAAATGCCACAACAATCCAGATAACCCACCAGAAGATCATCCAGAAACCAAAAAAGCCAAATCCATATCCCAAAGGAAACATGTTGTATCCGTCCATACTGTAATTTTATATTGGACGCATAAATTTTTTCCCCCAAAAAAGCAGAAAGTAAGGGGAAAATTATTTAAACATTTGAACAATTGTTCAATTATGGTAAAAAGATCGCCCGTGTGCAAGGAAGAAAATGTTGGAGAATATATTGAAGATGTCAAGCTCAGCCTGCCTCAGGATGAAAACATAATAGAGCTGTCTGACTTTCTTGAGGCGTTTTCCGACTACACAAGGCTGAAGATACTTCTTGCTTTATCAAAACAGGAACTATGCACGTGCGATCTGTCCGAGATCACCGGCTTATCTGCATCGGCAATCTCCCATCAGCTCAGAGTTCTCAGGGATAAAAAGCTTGTAAAATACAGAAGAACTGGAAGAAACGTTTACTACAGCCTTGATGATGAGCATGTCGCAGCTATACTGAACATAGCCCTTGAGCACATTGGGGAGAGAAGAAGGCTCAGGGTGTGAGAGGATGGCTGAGAAGGCCAAACGGTTCAGGCTTGAAGGAGTTGACTGTGCGAGCTGTGCAGTGAAGATCGAGGAGGAGCTTAAAAAGGAAGGATTCAGGGATGCGGTTGTTAATTTTGCAACGAAAGAGGCGATAATATCGGGAGATGAGGAAAGAGCAAGAGATGTGATAAAGAGAGTCGAACCTGAAGCGGATATTATTGAAAAAGGAGATTTTGATGATGACAAGGCTGGAGAAGATGTAAAAAGCCGATTAATCTTCATAATCCCCTCTATTGCCCTGTTCTCAGCTGGAATTGTTCTCAGATACCTATACAATCTGGACAACTTCTATGTTCTCGCCATCTTTGTTGTGAGCTATTTGCTTGTTGGATGGAAAGTTCTCAAAAGTGCCGCTGTCGGCACATTAAGAGGGAATGTTTTCGATGAGAACTTTCTGATAGCGATAGCAACAGTGGGTGCATTTGCAATCAGAGAGTATCCTGAGGCTGTGGGAGTTATGCTCTTTTATGTTGTAGGTGATTTCTTTCAGGATCTTGCAATAAACAAATCAAGAAGGTCAATAAGATCTCTTCTCGCGTTAAAGGCTGAATACGCAAATCTCATCTCAGACAGTGCTGTTCTGAAAGTCAGGCCGGAGGATCTGAAGAAAGGGGATCTCATTCTCTTAAAACCCGGAGAAAGGATACCCGTTGATGGGATAGTTATTGAGGGCTCATCAACAGTTGATGCATCAATGCTGACAGGAGAGAGTGTACCGAGAAGCGTGAGGGAGGGATATACAGTTCTTTCAGGGATGGTCAACCTCAGTGGCCTGTTGAAGGTGAGGGTTGAGAAAGAGCTGAAAGAATCAACCGTATCAAGAATTCTTGAGCTTGTTGAGAATGCAAGTGCAAGAAAGGCAAAGACCGAGAAGTTCATAACCAGATTTGCGAGAGTGTACACTCCGGCAGTTGTGGCCCTGGCATTCCTCATAGCCACTGTTCCTCCACTCGTCTTGAACGAGCCATTTTCGGTGTGGATTTACAGGGCTTTGGTACTTCTTGTCATCTCATGCCCATGTGCTCTTGTTCTTTCAATCCCTCTCGGCTACTTT
>JALUWC010000074.1 GCA_027019885.1 Geoglobus sp. | reverse complement strand
ATACCAGTATCAATACTTTCCGCATCATTAATTGTGATTGAGAAAGGTAATACTTAAATATTTCGAATGCACTAACCAATTTACGATGAAGACTTTACTTAAAGTGGAAAATGTAAAGAAAAAATTCGGTGAACTTATAGCTTTGGAAAACATTAATTTCGAAGTACTTGACAAAGAATGTTTGGGTATAATAGGGCCAAACGGAGCTGGCAAGACAACTCTGTTCAACATAATCTCGGGTTACATGAAACCAACTGAAGGAAGGGTTGAATTCATGGGAAAAGACATCACAGGTAAAAGACCAAGCGAGCTTGCAAAACTTGGACTTGTGAGGACTTTTCAGCTTATAAAAGCATTTATGAACATGAGCGTTGAGGAGAATTTCAAGGTTATCACAGATGATTACAGGGAGATAATGAAGTCCTTCGATTTATGGAAGAACAGGGATATGCTCGCCAGAAATCTGTCTCAGGGTGATTTGCGAAAGCTCAACATAGGTCTTGCTCTTGCCACAAATCCAAGGCTTTTGCTGTTGGATGAGCCATTTTCCGGGTTGAGTCCAAAGGAATGTACTGAGCTTCATTCAACAATAGACAGACTTAAGGAGAGAGATGTCACGTTGGTTGTCATAGAGCACAAACTTAAGGAGCTTTTCAATCATGCAGAGAGAGTGATTGTTTTGAATTATGGGGTTCTCTTATGTCAGGGGTCTCCTGAGGAAATTGTGAGGGATATAAGAGTTATAGAGGCATATCTGGGTGATGGATATGCAGTTGCTTGAGATCGAGGACTTGAATTCCTATTACGGCAGAGCACACATTCTTCACGGAGTTAGCATTAATGTAGGTAAAGGGGAAGTTGTCGCCGTCCTCGGACCAAATGGGGCAGGCAAAACAACACTGCTGAATTCAATATGCGGATTGGTAAAAAGCAAAGGAAAGATAAGCTTCAATGGAGAGAGAATAGACATCCTGAAACCCCACGAGAGGATAAGAAAAGGAATAGGGGTCTGTCCTGAAGGCAGAAAGCTCTTTCCATTCATGACAGTCGAGGACAATCTCAGACTTGGAGCAAGGGATGAAAATTGTGAAGAGCAGCTTGAATTTGTTTACGAGCTGTTTCCAAGAATCAAAGAGCTGAGAAATAACATCGTGAGGAACATGAGTGGTGGAGAGCAGCAGATGGTCGCAATTGGCAGAGCTTTAATGTCAAATCCAAACTTGCTCTTACTTGATGAGCCATCAATGGGTCTCGCCCCTATAATCCTTGGAAAAATTCTTGAAGCTTTGAGGAGGATTAAAAATGAGACTGACATCTCAATCCTGCTTGTTGAGCAGAATGTTCATCTCGCTTTAGAGCTTGCAGAGAGGGTTAACGTGCTTGTCAAAGGTGAGATAGTAAGAGAGGGCAAGGCAGATGAGATGGACGATCTCGAAAAGCAGTACTTTGAGCTTTGAGGAGGTGGTTTTGTGACTGTGGTGCTGAAGGTTAGAGATGTGATGAATAGGGATGTGACAAAGGTAAATGCAGAAACAGATGTTGCAACCGCAACAAAGATAATGGTTGAAAAGGGTATGAAATGTGCTGTGGTTGTTGATGATAACGACAGACCTCTTGGAGCAGTAACAGAGGGCACAATTGCAAGAAAGGTTGTGAGGGACTGCAAGGATCCGAGCAAAATCAGGGTGAGGGAGATAATGTCCTCTCCATTGAAAACAATTCCTGCTGATGCCTCACTAAGAGAGGCTTCAGAGAAACTTCTTGAGGAAGGTGTCAATCAGCTCTATGTTGAGGAGAATGGGGAGATAGTTGGATTGATAACCGAGCACAGAATTCTCAAGGCAATAAACGAGATTGTTCTTACACTTATATCTATTTAAGCCACTTTCAATTTACGGATGAACATTAAATTTTTAAATTGTGTTTACATTGTAATATCAGGGTGGTTAGATGAGATTCAAAGACAGGGTTGTTTTGGTGACGGGAGCGGGTAGAGGAATTGGAAGAGCAATTGCTGAAGCTTTTGCAAAAGAAGGGGCGAAAGTTGTCATCAATGACATAAATGAAGAGACGGCAAAGAACACTGCTAACGAGCTGAAAAAACTTAGTGGAGATGCAATTGGAGTAAAGGCTGATGTTACAGACTACGAAGACGTGAAGGGAATGGTTGAGGAGGTGAAGAAAGCTTTTGGGACTGTGGACATTCTTGTCAACAACGCAGGCTTCTGGACGATCAAGAAGTTCACAGATACAACTCCTGAAGACTGGGAAAAGGACATAAGAATCTGCTATTACGGTACACTGAACTGTACTCATGCCGTTCTTAATGATATGATTGAGAAGAAGTATGGCAGGGTTATCAACATAGTAAGTGATGCAGGTAGAATTGGAGAACCGTATCTTACAGTTTATTCGGGAGCAAAGGCAGCCGTTGTTGGATTCAGCAAAGCCCTTGCAAAAGAGGTTGCAAGATACAACATTACAGTAAACTGTGTTGCTGCTGGAGTTACAAAAACTCCGGGAGTTGAAGGATTTTTGAAGAGCGTTGGCGGGGAGGAGAGACTTGTCAGAGCATATCCGAGAGGCAGGCTTGGAAATCCTCAGGACATTGCAAATGGTGTGATATTCTTTGCCCTTGATGAATCAGAGTACATAACAGGACAGATAATAAGCATAAGCGGTGGATATACGACTGTTGGCTGATTTTTCTATATTATTCTACTTTTTGCTGCTGATTTTTTGTCTTTTTACGTATTCTATTTCCAAAGGAGAAATTTTCCAGTTTGAAAGCGTTGGAGGTTCATGGTCTTGCTTCCTTCATCGGGAGAGGAATGCATGGCATGATGTTGTGAATGGAGAAGATGGATTCCAGAGACATTGTTAGAGAGGTTGAAAGGTATAGAAGAATAATCATGTACTTTTAATGGATAAATGGCAGATCAATTCGAAACAAATAGCCGAAAGACTGTATTTGAGCATTGAAACAGCGATCTACACCTCAATGTTGAATAAATCCGGAATTATTCCCGAAGATGAGTGATAAGGATTATATTGTTGCGGATCAAGATGGTTGACAGTTAAAGGTCAGTTCACCTTAAACCTCAAAATCAAGGGAATTAATTTAAATCACCCTCATTAAACACCGTTTTATGCTTCCAGCCACTCATTGCGAGTACTGCCAGGGAAGTGATGAAAGCATAGAAAACCCTGTGCACCATCCCACCTATGAGATCACGCCCAAGTGCAACCTCAGCTGCATTTACTGCTACTCCAATGTAGCATTAAGAAAGGGTAAGGCTCCCAAGCCGGGATACTATGGAGATACAGAAAATGTGAGATCCATAACCCTCTCCCAGTACGGTGAACCTCTCGTTGCAGGAATCGATGAGGTTGAGAGGGTTGCGAGAAAGCTGAAGGACATGTTTTCCAGTGCAAGACTTGATCTGCAAACAAACGGAATTCTACTGACTGAGAAGGCGATAAAGAGGCTGGAGAAGTACTTCGAGCTGGCAATGGTCAGCCTCGATGTGTCTTCGGGGGAAAAATATGCCAGAATTACGGGATTTGATGGATTCAACATCCTTATGGGAAACCTGAAAGCCTTGAGCGATTCCTCGATAAGGGGAGTGATAAGGACGATATACATGCCCGGCATCAACGACAGGGATGTTTTCGAGCTTGCAGAGTTTGCAAACAGGCTGAACATGGAGGTTTTCCTGCAGCCCCTTTCAGTCTACGATAGAGATCTGATGGAGAGCCATGGCCTCGACATGGAGAGGACAGAGGACATAGTGGAGTTTTTGGAAGTAGCAGAGATGCTGAGAGAAATAACGGACG
>JALUWC010000073.1 GCA_027019885.1 Geoglobus sp. | reverse complement strand
ATTTTTCTAATTTGTTTATTAAAAAAGTATAGTTATATTATAATATAAATATAAATAATTAAATACATATAAATTGATTAAATTATTAATATTTTTTATTTTGATATATTAAATATTATTAATTAAGATAAATATAAATAACTATCTGTGAGTGTAAATTCACCTTAAAATTTCAGAGACAAACGAACATCCATTGCATTTAGGGCACCCCGCTTTGAATTCCGGAATCTTTATCCCTTCTGTTTTCACCGTGAAAGCGAGATCCTTCAAGATCTGAAAAACGTGTTCTGAATGAATATGCTGAAAAGCATCGCCTTCATGCGGCCTGAAAGGTACAATAAATGGATAGACTGCCATGTCTGTCATGCCTCTAAATCCTTCAATCACCGATTCTCTGTTCTCTCCAAGCCCGACAATGAGCCATGAAGAGACATTCCATTCTCCAAAGATACCAACAGCATCACTCCATGCTCTTCGATAATCTTTAAGGGAGGGCTTTCCCGGTACAATTTTTCTTCTCAACGATTCGTCAAACGTTTCTACATGAATTCCCACCGTATCGACACCGCTCTCATAGAGCTTCTCGATCCATATTTTTCCAACAGGCTCTATCTGAACGTGTAGGTCAATATCAACCTCTTTTTTTATTGCTCTAACTGCATCAATTAATACCTTGGCACCCTTATCTTCACCTTTGAGTGTCCCAGTTGTGAGTGTTAGATGTCTGCTTTTATCCTCTTCATAAGCCAGTTTTACCGCCATGGTAAGCTGATCTGGATTTTTTCTCACCACAGCATTTTGAATACCATTCTGGATTGTGCAGAACATGCATTTTTTATTCTGATCCCAGTAAACGCATTTTCTTGAAACTGCTGAGACGAGTGCATTGTAGCCATCCAGTGCAACCAGTTTCCCAGCCTGTATCCCATCTATGCTTTCTGAATAATACTCTGATTTTGGTAGCTCTATCTTGCCAATTTTTTTGTCATTTTCGTAGAGAATGTAATTCTTTCCTGATTTTTCTAATTTAAAGGTCGAATTTTTGGCAAATCTCTGAATGGCAGGTGCAGAGACCACAGACCCGTTTATTCTGAATCCAAGTCCTCCAGTAGGTCCAGCTCCACCCACTCTTAAAGGTTTCAGATCTGTTTTCACACCATGGATCAGAAGTCTAAGTTTCGTTTCAGGATCAAGCATACACTTTCACCGCTTCATCAGGATTGTCTGCAAAAGCAATACTGGCAAGAGCTCCAATAATCCCTCTCTCTCCAGTAATCGGAATTAGCTGGACACCATATCTCTCAGCGATACTGTATGCCTCTTTTATTGAAACAACTCTGCTCTTCACATTTTTAGCATACTCAACCAAGCCGCTATCGGATATTATTTTTTTAAATACAGCCATCGCAGTCTCATCGCTGTAGGTGTTTTTCTCAAGCAATTTTTTAAATTCTGAAACGAGCTTTTCGGTGTTATCTGTTGCAAAAACGGCTGAAATTGACACGCAGTTTGTGGTTTTGTCAGGGGTTTTTGTGTAAAGCTGAACTATCGAGTGAGATAGATAATGTCCAAAGCTCATTTCCTCAATTTTATGCCCGATCTCGTTTACAAGTGCCCATGTTGCACCTCCTTCACTGCTGTCTGTATCATCAACACCAATCACAACCTTACTGTACTTTTTGAGCTTTATTCTTGCTTTTCCAAGCTCAGAACCGCCTCCCAGACTGAGAATCTCAACGCCATCAACACCATCAGCAAGACCCCTGCAAACTGTTGCGGCAATTCCTCCTCCGGCAAGTCCAGCATAGGTTATTTCTATAAAATCATCTCCAACCTCTGCGGACTCAATTCCGGCACCTGCAATTCCGGGAATGAGATTGAGCTCGGCTTTCCCCTTTTTGAGGATGAAAATGTTTCTTGCTCCTTCTCGTCTTCCAGAAACAATAAGATCGCTTACTCTCGGATAATGATATGTTTCCCAGGCAGAGCCTCCAATGCATTTTCCTCTTGCATGAAATTCATGCAATTCAATAAACTCACCATCTGTCATGGCAACAACCTTTTCGTAAGGTGAAATCCACGGAATTTTTCCGTATTTTTCCACAAGCTGCTCTTTGCTCATGTACTGACCTTTTTCCATGGCTGTTTTTTGATCAATGTAAATTTAACTGTTTCTGGAGTTTGAAAAATTCGGAAAATGAGTTTTTCAAAACAGAAGTCAGTTGAGATTGAAGCGTCACAACTCGAAAAGGGTTTATTTATCCTGAGTGTTTGCTCAGTAAAAGGCGGTTTCAGAGGGTGATGTGGTCATGGAGGCTTTGGTTCTTCAGGACATTATCGAAAAAACTGAAGGTGATGAGAAAGATTACGATGTAATTGTGATAGGCGCTGGTCCTGCAGGACTGACCGCAGCAATCTATTCTGCAAGATACGGACTGAGGACGGCGTTTTTTGAGACTGTTGATCCGGCATCCCAGCTCTCATTAACTCCAGTCATTGAGAACTTTCCGGGTTTTGAGGGAAATGGCTTCGAACTCTTGGAGAGGATGAAAAATCAGGCTCTGAAATTTGGGGCGGATCATAAATTTGAGAATGTCGAAAAACTCAGGAAGGTTAATGGTGGCTTTGAGGTTATAACTGAGAGTGGTGTTTACAGGGCAAAGGCCATTATAATCGCAACAGGAGGAAAGCACAGGGAGCTTGGGATTCCAGGGGAGAAGGAATTTGTTGGAAAGGGTGTAAGTTACTGCGCCACATGCGATGGGCACTTTTTCAGGGGAAAGAAGGTGCTTGTTGTGGGTGGAGGAAATACTGCAGTCACCGATGCAGTATATCTCAAGGAAATTGGCTGTGATGTGACCCTTGTGCATCGAAGGGACGAGTTGAGGGCTGAAAAGGCACTGCAGGAAGAGCTTTTCAAAAGAAACATACCAGTCATATGGAACAGTATTGTGTTAAGAGTTGAAGGTGATGAAAAGGTTGAGAGGGCTGTACTGCTTAACAGAGTTGAGAACAGAGAATTTGCTGTTGAGACGGATGGCGTTTTCATAGCTGTTGGGATAAGACCGGCAACAGACATAGTTATGGATTTGGGGGTTGAAAGGGACTCTGCTGGATACATAAAGGTTGATAAAAAGCAGAGAACCAATGTTGAAGGAGTTTTTGCTGCAGGTGATTGCTGTGACAATCCATTGAAGCAGGTTGTGACCGCATGTGGGGATGGCGCGGTTGCTGCAAACTCTGCTTTTGAATACGTGAAGATGGTGAGCAGCTAAGAAATCTTGGATATCCTGAGATATGCGTTGTAGAGCTTATCGGCCGTTTTTATAATTCTGCTCAGATTTTTGATTTTCTTGAATTTTTCAGGTATTCCTTCAAATCCTGTTTCAGCTCCTTTCATCGCTCCTGCAATTGCAGCTATCGTATCTGTATCCCCCCCAGCACTGGCTCCTTTAATCACAGTATGTTCAAAGTTCTTTGATGAAAAATAGCAGTAAAATGCCATCGGAACAGCATCAAACGCCATCATGGTGTTTCCAAGTTCTTTAACAGCCTTTGAGAGAGATGCGTTTCTTATCTGAAAGGCATACTCTATCTTTTCTGCTGTGAGAGTGTCGTACTTCTCAACTCTTTTAACAACCTCCTCAAACAGCATTCCATCCTCATTGAGTATGCATGCAATCCCGACAGCAACCGCGACGCTTCCGGCAATTGCAGCATTACCCTTATGGGTTATTGACGAGGCTATTGCCGCATAATTTTCAACGAGACTGTAATTGTGATGGTAGAGCAATCCTATTGGAGGGACCCTCATGGAAGAACCATTTGTATCGGATTCAATT
>JALUWC010000072.1 GCA_027019885.1 Geoglobus sp. | reverse complement strand
TCTGGTTATCCCGCTCACCTTAGCTGCTGGTGTGTGGTACTACCTCAGGAGAATCAAGGTGGGAATTGAAAAGTCCGAGGATATTCTTCCTGAAGATTTAAGTGAAATTATTGAGATCATCAAAAAAGAGGGTGGCAGAATAACGCAGAAAGAACTCAAGAGAAGGACAGGATATAGCGATGCAAAGATAAGTTTGATGATTGCGGACCTTGAAAAGAGAGGGAAGGTTGAGAAGGTGAAGAAGGGGAGAGGCAACATCATATTTCTGAAAGAGTGACAATATTTCTGTAAACCCGTATTGTTCTGTGGATATCATCCAGATAGACGAACTCACTGTCTGAGTGCAATCCCTCACCCAGTGGACCCAGATAGAATGCGGGAATTCCCCTGGACCTCACATGCCTTATGTCCCCCACACCTAAGGTTATCACGGCCTTTGGGGGCAGGTTCTCCATCTCTATTGCGTGTCTCATCATGTTTATTAGCGCTGTATCTTTATCAGGACTGACAGCATCCAGCGAGAAACCAAAGCTTCTCAGGAATCCGGTTATGAAAACATCAACACCCTCAAGCTGGAAACAGTTCCTGACACTTTCGGCATCGATCCATGGTGCAAATCTGACGTCAGCCTCGATTATGCATTTATCCGGCACAACATTCCTCTTTATCCCAGCTCTAAGGATTGATGGATTGAACACAGCATCTCCATTTCCCCTGTACTCAATTTCAAGACCGAGATTTTTCAGTTTTTCAAAATAAATCTCCCTTTTCCCTTTCATCTCAGAGAATCTATCAACCATTTCTGTTATCAGATTTGAAGCCCGATAAACTGCTCCCTCCTTCACATCGGCTATGGCTGTGTGGCCGCTTTTGCCATGAACGACCAGATTCAGTGAGACCACCGTTGCCTGAGCTATTCCTATTCTGTTACTCCCAAAAGGCTCTCCAATGATAACATAATCTGGACGTAGTGTCTCCATAACTCTTCCAAGCCCAAGTCTTCCACCGATCTCTTCATCTGCAGTAAATGCCAGTTTAATCCCTGTATTGCTCTCAAAATTGTGAAAGGCTGATGCTATCGCAGCAATACATCCTTTTGCATCACAGCTTCCTCTCCCATACACTCTGTTTCCATCAGCTTTTGGTGTGAGCATCGAGTCCTCACACGGGACTGTATCCAGATGTGAAGTAAACAGGAATTCAGGCCTTCCTTTGCTTATCTCCACAATCAAGTTGAGCTTTCCATTATCACCGATGATTTTTGTTTTGTAAGATGAAAACAGCCCTTCCAGATACTCGACAGCATTTTCAGTGTTGCCAGGGGGGTTTCTCGTGTCTATCTCGATCAGACTTTTGAGCAGACGAACAGGATCCATGGTGGATGTAGGTGGGGTTCATTAAATATTTTCGCTCATTCTTCATATGATCATATATTAACTAATTAAAATTATATTTCAATTTGTGTTAAAAGCCACAAAACCTGTTACAACATAGAGGAAAAAACCATCATAGCGAGTACACCTGAAGAAATAGAACAACACAGGAATTCATAAATACAGCAAGTGACAGAGATTCTCTTTGGTGTCCTATATGCAAAAATATATTGATTTTGGATCTGGATACCAGCCTTCTTCCAGGGATAAAGCAGAAAGTATGAGTTACGTTATAGAAAAATGGCTTGGCAATCCATTCTCAAAAACAATACTCAAATTCTGCACCTCAAGATGTGGATGTGGGAGAAGAATAGAACTGGCATTGAAGAGATACGCTGGTGAAGATGTGAGTTCATGCTGGAGGTGCAATATAGCCTACAGGTTGGTTAGCAGAATTATAGATAGTATCATATCAAAATTCGACATCGAGAGGAATGTTATTGTGCAGAATCTTAAAGACCCCATGTGGAGGAAAGGTCTTTCTTCTGTGCTGGAGGGAATAGCGAAGTACGGCCCCCAGAAACCTTTTACAGCCTACGCACCATTCCTCGTTGTTTGGAATTTTACAAACGCCTGCAATCTGAGGTGCAGGCATTGCTATCAGAACGCCTCAAAACCCACGCCTGATGAGCTGAGCACTGCTGAGGCCTTAAAAGCCGTTGACCGGATGGCTGAGGCAGGTGTAGCATACGTTGCCATGTCGGGTGGTGAGCCTTTAATCAGAAGGGACTTTTTTGAGGTGGCGAAGAGGATAAAGGACAATGAAATGGCCTTCTCACTGGCAACCAATGGAACGCTTCTCACCAAGGAGAATGTGAAAAAGCTTGCTGATCTTGACTGCCTTTTCATTCAGGTGTCCCTTGATGGCGCCACCCCGGAAACACATAATTCGTTCAGAGGCACACAAAGCTTTGAAAAAACAATCCAGGGGATCAAAAACGCTGTAGAGTCCGGTATTACCGTAGGAATTGCAACAACCGTAACTAAACATAACCTGGGAGAGGTGCCTGACATAATAAATCTGGCCGAGGAGCTAAGAGCCGACATATTCATGCATTACAACTTCATACCCACAGGGAGGGGCAGGGATATCATAGCCCTCGATCTGTCCCCCTACGAGAGGGAGAACTTGCTGAAGAGAATGGCGTCTGAGATCTGGGAAAGAAAGGTATCCCTGCTTTCCACAGCCCCCCAGTACAGCAGGGTATGCGGTCAGATGTCTGCGGTAAGCCTCACACACTTTGACACCTTTGGACAGAGAAATGAAGATCTCGGCTTTCTGGCAGAGTTCGTTGGGGGCTGTGGAACCGGGAGGCTTTACTGCGCATTGCAGCCCAATGGAGACATCACACCATGTGTTTTCATCCCGTTAGTGGTGGGGAATATAAAACACGATGACCTTCTGGAGGTCTGGCACAGCTCAGAGGTTTTCAAAAAAATAAGAGACAGGAGGAGCTTTGTGGGTTGTGGGACATGCAAATACGTTAACATCTGCGGGGGATGCAGAGCCAGGGCTTTTGGCTACTACGGAGACCTTCAGGCCCCGGATCCCGGTTGCATCATAAATAAAAGGTACTGGGACAGGATAGTCTTGGATGACAAAAAACTTTCAAGCATCAGGCTGATTAAAGGTTCTGGAAGAAAACTGCACATTCACGATAGATAGGGCGCATTTCTTAGGCTAAATAGGCATTCTACTTAAAACGAGCAAGATGCGCCGGCCGGGATTCGAACCCGGGGCAGGGGCTCGGCAAGCCCCTGTGTTAGCCAGGCTACACCACCGGCGCCTGCTTGGGGAATGCTTAAGGAGATTAATAAGGCTTTCGGAAAACACCATTCAGTTTTACAGTCGTACCTTGAATCCCATCACAGGTTTTAAAAATATGTTTTCCTAAGGTATAGGCAGTGGTGAGAGCATGCTGGTAGCAAACAACATCACTTCACTTCATAAAATGCTGGTTTCTAAAATAATGGATAATAGCATAAAGGTAAAGTCCAGATTTGGTGTTGAACTCAGAAGCTCGCCTGAGCTTGTTGTATCTGAAAAAATTGAATACGGCTTTGAACCTGACAGCAGTGGCTGGACATTCTGCGGGGAGAGTTACTATCAGAGGATCCAGGAGGCATTTGAGGCAGGGGTGGAAAAAATGGGGAAGGTGCCGTACTCAAGGAGGGTATCGATTCCGGTGTGGAGACCAAAGGATCATCTTTGCGAGAATCCTCCCGCTATCACGGAGATAAGCTTCCTTTACGCTGATGATACGTTACATGCAACGGCTTTTGTAAGATCGCTGGATGCTATAAACTATTTTGAATCAAATTTCAGCCTTGTTGCATACCTTCTTGATGAGATGAGCAGAAAAACAGGAATGGAGGCCGGAAGTGTTGGAATGCTCGTAGCCATACCTCATGTTTATGAGAGGGACATTGA
>JALUWC010000071.1 GCA_027019885.1 Geoglobus sp. | reverse complement strand
GCTGTTATCAGAATCAGTGCAGTCATCAAAAGCAAAACACCACCGTACTGCAGGAATGTTAAACTCTCATTCATGAACATCACACCAAAAATGTGAGCAAACAACCCCTCCATTGAAAGAATAATGCCCGCATCAACTGATTCTGTGTGTGCCTGCATTTTGTTCTGAATTATCTTTGCTGCAAAAGTGGCTAAAAATCCTGTCAGAGCTAAAGCGAAAACAACATAGCTGTTTATTTCAAATCTTTCAGTGGTGAAAGCAGCCGGAACTGATGAAAAAGCCCCGACTGTCACAACCTGCCATCCTGCAAGGCTCAGTATATCGAGCGATCTCGAGTATCTTCCAATCAGAACGATCTCAAAGGCAAATGCAAGGGCACACATCAGCATCAGAACATCTCCGATTTTCAGCTCTCCAGCGCCTGAAAGGAGGTATATTCCCGACATTGCCAGAAAAACAGAGACCACGTCAATCTTCTGAATTCTCTCGCTGTAGAGCAGAAATGCAACGAGAGGCGTGAGAACAATGTAGGCTGATGTTATGAATCCGGCATTGGTTGAGGTTGTATACTGCAAGCCAACAGTCTGAAAGAGATAGCCAAAGAAGGTTGCTGTACCTATAATTACCCCAGCTCTCAGCTCCTTTAACCTTAAAAACGGAACGAACAGAAAAGAGGTTAGCAGAAATCTGACAGAATTGAAGGCTAAAGGCGATACAAAGTTCAGGGCAAGTTTTACAACAGGAAACGTTGCTCCCCATATTACAGCAACAGCAAGAAGACCGAGATCAGCATGGAATCTTTTCACACATCAAAAAATCAAGAAAAATAAAAATACATTGCGCTATCCTCCCGATCCGCCCATGAAACTCCCCATATCACATATCTTTCCATCTGGCTGGAAGAGAGACCCATCATAGTCAATATACTCAAGCTTGTAGTTTTGTACAATGTTGCCCTGCTGCGTCAGAGTTGCCTGGAATGAATCGCTGACAGGTTCATCCTTCACATCCTCGTATTCCGAAGGGGAGACAGTAGTTGTTTGTGTGAACTTCATCCATTCACAGTCGCCCATCTGGGACGTTGCCATGCCACCTTTGCTGTAAATTGTGGTTGTTAGAGTGTTACCATCATATTTATCTATAATTATGACCGCACTCATTCCCTGATCCGTTTCGCCCTCCATCCTCAGAAGCTTTTCCTTCCTGTCAGCATCAAAGTAGAACCAGAATTCGCTTGTGTGTGTTTTTCCTTTCTCTGTTACTGCCACAGTTCCATGGACCATTTTCCTGTTCACATACATCTCGTAGAGTGTCTTGATCGCTCCCGAAGCTGGTGTCTGAACGCTTCCAGCCTGTGTCTCTTCCGGCTCAGGAGATTGCGTAGGTGTTTGTGTCTCAGAAGGTGTGGAAGTTTGAGCCGGAGTCTGTTTTTCCCCTTTCCCTCCTCCAGCACATCCAGCAAACACCATTGCGAGCACAACAACCAGCAATATAAGCACTTTTTTCATATTTCCCATATTTCTCACGCTCCTTTTTATGTAAAATCCCAACAATTTCAATTATTTAAACTTTTTGATTCGAAATTGAGACTGAAACTTCACAATATTAAACCCCAAAGTTTTAATGCACATGAGATGCGATAGCTTTTGAATGATAACCCAAGGGAAATCATATCCAGATGAAGATATAATTAAGATGCTGAATCCCCTGCTGAAGGAGTGGTTTAAAAGAAAATACGGCAGATTCACCCCTCCCCAGAAATATTCCATAGCAGAGGCATTTAAAGGGAGGAATGTTCTCATATCCTCACCAACAGGAAGCGGGAAAACCCTTGCAGCCTTCATGACTGCCCTGAGCAAACTCTTGGACAGAGCGAAAGATTGTGAACTTGAAGATAGAATATATGTTGTCTATGTATCGCCACTTAAAGCACTGAACAACGACATCAGAAAAAATCTTGAGGAGCCTCTCGATGAGATTTATGAGCTTGCAAAGGATAAGGGTGTGAAACTCCAGAAAATAAGAGTTGCTGTAAGAACAGGAGACACCGAGAGTAATGAGAGGCAGAAACAGCTGAGAAAGCCGCCTCACATTCTTATAACAACCCCAGAAAGTCTTGCCATAGTTTTATGCTCCCCAAAGTTCTCGAAAAATCTGAAAAATGTTGAGTTTCTGATCATCGATGAGCTTCATTCCCTTGCTGAGAACAAGAGAGGTTCCCATCTCTCTCTTTCCGTTGAGAGGCTTCAGGAGATTCAGGAGGGAAGAATGATAAGAATAGGGCTCTCGGCAACGATACACCCTCTTGAGGACGTTGCGAGATTTCTTGTCGGATACGAGGATGGAAGGGAAAGAGAGTGTGTTGTTGCAGATGTTACATTTGAGAAGAGAATTGAAATATCCATTCTCTCCCCAATCCCAAACCTCTTCACTGCAAGTTCAGAGGAGATAAGTAACAACCTATACTCAACTTTGGCTGAATTTATAAGGAACTCAAGAACAACACTCATATTCACCAACACGAGAAGTTCAACAGAGAGAGTTGTATTCCATCTCAAAAGAATTCTGGGAGATGATTTTCCCATCTCTGCCCACCACTCCTCTCTTTCAAAGGATGTCAGGCTTGAGGTCGAGGAGAGATTGAAAAAAGGTGAGCTGAGGTGTGTTGTCAGCTCAACAAGCCTTGAGCTTGGAATAGACATAGGATACATAGACCTTGTTGTTCTCATAGGCTCTCCAAAAAGCATCAACAGAGCTTTGCAGAGAATTGGAAGAAGCGGGCACAGGTTACATGAGACAAGTGTTGGTAAAATAATCGTTGTTGATCATGATGACCTCGTTGAATGTTCTGTTCTCGCAAAGGAAGCTCTGGAAAGAAGGCTTGACAGAGTTCACATTCCTGAAAAACCACTGGATGTTCTCTGCCAGCATGTTGTCGGGATGGCCATAGAGAGAAAATGGAGAGTTGATGAGGCTTTGAGGGTTATAAGGAGAGCGTATCCATACAGAAATCTGACAGAAGATGAATTCATCTCAGTTTTGAAGTATCTTGCAGGAAATTACTCAGAGCTTGAGAGCAAAAGAGTTTACGGGAAGATATGGTTTGATGAGAAGACAATGGAGTTCGGCAGAAGGGGAAAAATGGTAAGACCGATATACTACCTGAACACAGGCACAATCCCAGACGAAGTTGCAATTGCCGTAGTGACAAAGGATGGAAAGAGAGTTGGGAAGGTTGAAGAGGAGTTTGCTGAAAGATTGCTGCCAAGGGATGTTTTTGTTCTCGCCGG
This sequence comes from Geoglobus sp., assembly GCA_027019885.1. Lineage (GTDB taxonomy): Archaea > Halobacteriota > Archaeoglobi > Archaeoglobales > Archaeoglobaceae > Geoglobus. The sequence continues at coordinate 577 of JALUWC010000071.1, read as the reverse complement.
AAGAACCTTCAGGTTTCTCAAGTCGAGAGCGATGAAGATAATTGTTGAAGAGGTAAAGGATGAAAGGCCAACCGTCCCAAGCTGGTTCTCTGAGCAACTGCCATTGAGCTACGATCTTGCCATGAGAATTCAGGAATTCAGAAGAGAGATGGAAAAAAGAATTGATAGTGGAAATGCTGCAGAATGGCTCAGGCAGAACTTCCCATTGGATGAGAATGCCGTCAGATCAATTGTCGAGTACTTTACAGAGCAAAAGCTCTTCAGCCTTATACCCAATATCGGCAGGCTTGTTGTGGAGAGGCTTGAAGATGAGAGAAACAGCTACTTTTTCCATACTCTCATAGGCAGAAGAGCGAACAATGCTGTTGCGAGGGTTTTTGCCTACAGGGCTGGAAGAACGAAGGGCTGCAATGTTCAGTTCACTGTGAATGACAACGGATTTGTTCTGATTCTCCCTTCAGTGAAAAGACTCAGCGATGATGAAATTCTTTCTCTCTTCAACCTTGAAAACTTCGAAGAGGATTTGAGGAATTCACTCCTGAAAACTGAAATGCTGAGAAGAAGATTCAGACATGTA
>JALUWC010000070.1 GCA_027019885.1 Geoglobus sp. | reverse complement strand
GTCCCGGTGTCCCCATTTCACTTCAGGATAAACTTTAGTGCAGCTCGTCCCGGAAAATTCAAAGCGTCCCCATTGTCCCCCATTTTTCCAAAGCAAAAAATAAAAATATACATCAAAAAATTTTCCATCACAGCTGTGAAGGAACAACTTTCCGGGACGGGTAATACTGAAATTTCTCACAGCTGTGAGAGAATTACTAAAGGTAATGTTCAATCACAGCTGTGATTATATCGGTTGATATTCTTCATTTGCCGTTAGATTTTGAAAACAGTGGTTTATTTTTGGGGCATTTTCTACCTTCACAGCTGTGAGAAATTATTAGTAGTAGTAATTTTCTCACAGCTGTGAGAAAATCAGTAATACTCGGTCCCGGAAATCCTTTCTCTCACCAGCTGTGATGGAATGATGGGAGTTTGTTATATAATTGTGTTAAAAATAACTGGGGACAATGGGGACAAATAAGGGTATTTACATATCCTTCCGGGACTGTATATAGTAAAAATAAGTGAAAAAATAATTGAAAAAACTGGGGACAAAGTGGGGACAAAATGGGGACAAGTGGGGGCTAATATTTTATTTATTTATATTGTAAGCATTTTGTTTAGAAACCATAACTCTTAAACATATATCTAAAAAGGCGGCAATGGTTCACAGCTGTGAAGGAATGGACTTATAAACTCTCTTATGGCACATGCTCAGGCTGGCAGAGGTATATCTCCGCCGTCGGCGTGCGCTGGCTCGCGCCGGATGCAGAGGGAGAGAGTCCCACCATCCAGACGCAGCAGATAACTCAATCACCCGCAGCACAGCCGTGGACTGTGAGGCGAGTCCCCGCATACGTCCACCAACGCAGGAGGAAGCGGAAAGGCTCAGGCGGTTTCTCCTCTCGCTCCGCTGGTATCCGCACATGAGCTTCTACCGCACGCCTCTGAGGGACTTCGAAAAGCAGCGTAAGAGCCTTGATATACCTGAGAAGAGGCTGGAAGAACTCTTTTCCGAGTTCTCCATTAAAAAGGTCGGGACATGGGTGCAGATTCCGGTTTCCTCGTGGGAGAAGATCAAAAAGCTGTCCGAAGTTTCCCGCAGTGCTGCGGGTGACGAAGGCAGCCAAGCTCCGTTGTTAACCCGCGAGAACCTCCGGCGCTGCCTGCGCGCCATTGCGCAGCTCCAGGAAGAGTTTGGGGACGCCTCCACCAGCGAGGTTGCGGAAGCCTTAGGGCTGAGCAGAGAGGCGACCTTAGCCCTGCTCGAAGCGCTGAAGCGCGAGGGTAAGGCGTACGAGGCAAAACCCGGGAAGTGGCGTGCAGTGTTGTGACCTCTGCGAGACTATAAGTTTTAAAGTGCCTAAACCTTTATATAGTTATTCATGATGAATTGAATTTATGAATAAATTTACGAAGTGGGGGATAGTTTTAATCTTTATAGTAGCATTTGTTTTACCTATCTCTGTCTCACAAACAGAGAAACAAAAAATCGGATTTAACGCATTTTTGGAACCTTCTAACCCAACGATAAAAGACACAATAATGATAAAGATGGAATTGGTGAATCCAACATCTTATAAAATCAGGGTACCACCTCTAACATTAAGATATGAAATACATTATGAAGGTCCAGGTGAGAAATTAACTCGGTATGGAGAGGATCTCAACAAAATTCAAGATTGGAAAGAAATTACCTCGGAGATTGTTATCGATGGTAGAAGTAAATTTTCATTACCTCCCTTCTTCCCAGAAGAATACAATAAAAGGAAAGATGAAGATAGAATTGGTGAATGGACAATAAATTTGGAGTTATCTCCTAGGACTTCAGCGGTAGGGTACATTGAATATTATGATGAAGAGTCTCGAGAATGGAAATCCGCTTACTGGTTAGAACTGGAAAAAGTCTCAAACCCTATTAAATTTGAGATAAAAAAATCAGAGGTTAAACCTCCACCAACGAGTCCTAAAGATAAGTTAATTAATCTTCTTAAATGGTTGTTTACTGAAGATACAACGCGTGGTATAGTTTCTGGACTAATAGTTGCTATAGTAGGAGGATTCGTAGCAAGATATCTTTTCTATAGAATTATAGGTGGAAGATAAGTAAAGGATAAACCTATATTAATTAATAAACTTAGCGAAATGGTTTTAGAGTATTGATGATATTCATTCTTTTTAAGTTATGCGAAGATAGAACCAATTTAGATGAAACATTAAGTACAAAAAATGATTAAGGTTTCTCACTCAATAATCTGGAAAAACTTGTAAGAGTGATGTTAAGAGTAATCTATCACTTAATAAACAACTTTTTGAGTCTACTAACGAAACTATCCTTCCTAACCGGACGGTACTCCTCTCCTAAGAGGTTTGCGGCGAGCTCTTTGAGCGCCTGTGCCGCTGGCGACTGGGGTGAGTGAAGCACTAGGGGGGTGCCGTAGGAGGAAGCCTCTCTCACCTTTTTATCCTCGGGTATGGTTGCGAGCACAGGCATTTCGAGCACGGTCTCCACGTCCCTTACAGGTATCTCCTCTGGGGTGCCGTGCCAGCGGTTGAGCACCGCTCCCAGCGTCTTTACCTTCAGCTTCCCGGCAACCACTTTAGTTTTCAGTGCATCACCCAGCGAGCTTACCTCCGGGTTGACCACCAGTAACGCCGCATCCACAACTGAGAGCGCAGCAAGCAGCGCCCTGCCAAGTCCAGCAGGTGCATCAATCAGCACGATCTCGTGCTTTTCTAAAGCGGAGAGGACCTCCTCCAGCCTCTCAGGGTCAGCATGCTTAAGCGCTTTGAGCGATATTGCTCCAGGCAGCACCTTAACGCCGTGCGCCTCGCGCACCGCCTCTGCAAGCTCTGCTCTGCCTGCGAGAACGTCGTGCAGCGTTGGTGTTGAGCCGTCAACTCCAAGATGGAAGCACAGATTCGCCATCTCAATGTCAGCGTCGACCACGAGAACGTCCCTGCCGAACTGAGCCATCGCCACCGCAAGGTTGGCAGTGACTGTAGTTTTGCCCGTGCCGCCCTTGCCAGAGCACACCGCAATCGAGACCATTGTTGTTGCACTGCTCCCTTAAAGGTCTTCGATCTCATCAAGCAGGCTCATGAAGTCGCCATCACCGTTGTTTCCGGGCAAAGATGGTACAGCTGCGCGAAGTGTTGAGCAACTGCGAAAAACGGTGATGTTTTTGCGCCTCTCTGGAGTTGCTGATAGCGCACGCTCAAGCAGCCTTCTTATCGCCCTTAGCTCTGCAAGAATGAGGCTTAGGTACAGGGCGAACTGCGCGTCTCCGTTAGGCTTTCTGCTCCGCTTTTCTCTCAATAATCCTCACCTGCAGCGGACACTCGTGGCGGTAGAATATGCCAAACACGCAGGTTCGCGCGTATATGCTTATCCTGCCCTCCTTCTCGATGGTCTTCTCGTTGATTACACGGTGCGCCCTTGAGTAGACGCAGTTCAGGCACCTGAACTTCTCGCCACGCTCCCTAGCTGCGAAGTAGACCATGTCCAGCACTTCTTTCTCGCTCAGGCCTAAGTCTTTTGCGTAGTACATGTAGCTGTCCACCAGCGCTTGGAGCTGCTTCTCCTTATCCACTGGCATACTCACCACCTCCGGAAAGGCTCGGCGCTTATAAGCTCGCTGAATCACAGCTGTGAGTTCAAATCCTCTCGTAGATGTTCACACCGTTCCTCTTCTCCACCTTCAGGTAGCGGTAGAGCATGTTGTAACGGATGAACTGCGCAAGCTCACGGCTGCTGACCCTCCAGCCCCTCGCCGCAAGCCTCTCCCGCAGCTGGTGCAGCGTGAGCTTCTCACCTGGAGCAATGGCTGAGAGCACAAAGCTCCTCTTGTGGCTGGCGTTCTTGAATCTCACCTGCAAAGCCTCTCCACCTCTGC
>JALUWC010000069.1 GCA_027019885.1 Geoglobus sp. | reverse complement strand
TTTTCAGCATGAGATAGGATGTTGCGGCTAGGATCACAGCACCCAAGGCAACATCAAAGATATCTGCTGACCCAGCTGAATAAAGAGCAGGCATGAGTGCTGGAGATGTGAGGGGGAAGAGAGAGAAAGCCTTAAGGGCTGGAGATTCCGGGTTAAGAGACATCATCTGGCTGAGAAAGATCGCTGGAAAAATTCCGAGAAAAACGATCAGTGAGGTTGCCTGCTGTGCTTCCCTCAGTGAGGAGGAGATGGATGCAATAGCTGCCAGAAGGGACGAGTAAAGCAGGTATCCCAGAATGAAAAAGACTGCTGAAATTGCGATAATTCCAAAGCTAATCAGCCTGACAGAAAGCATGAATCCTGAAAACAGCCCTGCAAGCCCAAGCCACACTGAAGCCTGAATGAGCCCGGTGACTGCGTTTCCTATGAACTTGCCTGTGAACACCTCCTCAGGGGAGGCTGAGGATAGCAGAATCTCCATCACCCTGCTTTCCTTCTCCTCTATTATTCCCTGCATCAGGTAGCCAGAGGACGTGAATATTGCCATGAAAAGAAGGAGTGGTATGAAAACTGAAATGACAAAATCAAATGGCCCCTTCTTTTTCTCTATTTCCTGAAAGTTTACTCCTTTTGCAAATTCATAGGCATAACTTCCAAATTTTTTGGCTATAACAAGCTCAAGCTTCTTATCAGCGTCAAACAATCCTTTGGTATGCTTTTTTATTAAAAACGAGGTCGAGAAATTTGTGGGTATTATATAATAACCATCAATCTTACCCTCTTTAAAAGCCCTTCTGGCATCTTTCTCACTCTCATAAACTGTGAAAACAATCTTTCTCTGGGTAGATGTGTTGATAAATGGGTTGTTTATGGTTTCAGCCAGTTCAATAACACTTCTGTTGAAAATGGACGCATGATCCACTATTCCAACTCTGTACTCTTTCGGAATCGTGAACTCCTGAATAAAAAAGACTGGAATCAGGAATGAAGACCCGATAATAAGGGGAAAACCAATAACTCCCAGAATAAATGCTTTTCTTTTTATATTCACATTGAACTCTCTCTTTGCAATAACTGCAATCCTTCTCATTTGCTCACCTCTCTCAGAAAAATCTCCTCAAGTGTCAGTTTGCGTTTGCGGTAGGAGAGTATCTCATACTCCAGTTCAATAAGATCTTTCAAAGACCTGTTTGTTATCTCTCTCACAATCCCGCCATTTTTTCTGTACTCAACCTCATGCACCTCTTCATCAGAAAGTTCATCCACTTCTCCTGAAAGCACCTCTCTCCCTCTGTCGATCAGCAGCACTCTATCACAAAGCCTTTCGGCAAGATTGAGGATGTGGGTTGAGATTATAATGCATTTTTTCCTCTCTTTCATCTCTTTTACAAGCTCCATTACGAGGTTTATGTTTACAGCATCAAGTCCTGAGAAGGGCTCATCAAGAATCAGGAGCTTTGGATCGTGTTGTACTGCAATTATGAGCTGTATTTTTTGCTGCAATCCCTTTGAAAGCTCCTCAATTTTCTTATTTGCATACTCCATCATGCCAAATTTTTCAAGCCAGTATTCTGGGTGTGCTTTTCCCTTCAATTCTGCAAAGTAGTTCAGAACATCCATTACTTTCCACTTTCTGTAAAGACCTCTCTCCTCAGGCAGATATCCTATGTGCTCTCTAACTCTATCCGGCTCCTCACCAAATACGCCAACCTCTCCAGAATCCGGTTTGATAAGTCCCGCAATCATTCTGAGGGTTGTTGTCTTTCCAGCTCCGTTTGGGCCAAGAATACCAAAAACCTCCCCTTCATTGCAGCTGAAAGTTATATCTCTCAGCATGAAGCTTCCGAGTTTCTTGGATATCCGCTTCACCTCGACAGCATTGCTCATCCAAGCTATCATTCATGACATGTTTTTAAAAAATTTTTTGCTTGATGTAGCAAAGACGCTTGTAATTGTAGGTGGTCTGGTATGTTGGGAAGGTAAATAATAAAAATTACCAGTGCTAACAATGACCTCGATGGATAAGCTTTTGGCACTGCTAAAAAATTCTGGATCCATAAAGAGGGGCGAGTTCACTCTCTCTTCGGGAAAGAAAAGCAGCATTTACATAGACATAAAGCAGGCAGTAACACATCCTGAGGTTCTGGATGAAATAGCCAGCAGAATGGCTGAAAAGCTTCAGGCATTGGAATTTGATAAAATCGCATGCATTGAGCTTGGAGGTGTGCCAGTTGCTGTTGCGCTCGCTCTGAAGATGAAAAAGCCCATTGTTATTTTCAGAAAATCAAAAAAGGATTACGGAGTTCAGGAGGACAGGATTGGAAGAATAAAGAAAGGAGAAAGAATTGTTGTTGTGGAGGATGTGATAACAACCGGAAAATCTGCAGGGAATGTGATTGAGAGAGTTGAGAAATCTGGCGGAAAGGTTGTTGCGGTTATTGCAGTCGTTGATAGGGAGGAGAGTGATTTGAATCCAGTTTCACTTCTCAGGCTCTCCGAAATCATCAAAAACGGTTGAAAGGCTTTCAGGTGAAATTTCAAGTCCGCCCTTTTTCATGTACTCAACAAGATCCTCAAATTCGTACTTGGGGTTGAATCTGTAGCTTTTGAGTGCAGTTTTGATCTCATACTCCCTGAAATCGAAAATTGAAGAAACCTTCGCAATGTCTATTTCTGACCTTTCAAAGTCTTTTAAAAGGCTCCTCACGCTTTCGAAGTTTCTGTAAAGGTAGCCTGTGTTAAATGCTAAGGTGCAGCATGGATAATCTCCCTCAAGCTCATTAAACGGGATCTTGTCTCTATTAAGTGAGGAGAAGTAAGGCTCCCATATTGCAATTCCCTCAACTTCAGACAGACTTGAAATCAGGCATTCGGGACTCTGGCAGTATCTGAATCCCTCTATTCCAAGTTTATTCTTTACTGCTCTTAAATTCATCTCCATGGCTGACATTTCAGTTGTGGCGAAGATTTTGTTATTCGAGTCCCCATAAACAATGCCGCTGCCATTTTCTGCGACAACTCGCTTTATCTTGATGGTTTTCATCATTACTCCGAACATGATTTGTGTCACCAAGGGACTCGCTCCAATATCTATCCTGCCCAGTGCCAGATCTCTTGTCAGATCAATTGCGTTTCTGTATATTATGAATGAATACTCTCCCGCACTAACAAGTTTCGCATATTCAACCGCCCTTAAAATCCCGATTTTTGTACTCCCCTCGGAATATTCTTTCAGCCAGACCTTCAGGTTTTTTCCAGCCTCCTTTCTTCTTACAATAATTTCCTGCTTTTCAAGAATCGACAGAACCTCTGAAATCCTTGATTTTGATGCATCGAGAATTTTTGGCAGTTCTGCCTGAAGTATCCCGTCAAATTTTCTTTTTTCCAGGATCTGTAATATTCTGTCCTCAAGCATCAGTAATATTTAGTCAAAACTTAAATATTGTTTATGCATAACTGATCTGAGGTGAAGAATCATGACTGATGAGGTTAACCGAATAATTACTCTTTGCGGGAAAAACTGGGCAATAACTGGAACTGAATTCATTTTTCTTGGTGGAAAAGAGGAGTGTGATGGATGCAGGCTGAGGAAGGTGTGTTTGAAGCTGAGGGTAGGAGCCAAATACAAAATTGTTGGTTTGAGGAATGGGGAGGTTCAGCCCTGTCAGCTTCATGATGACGGAGTCATAGCTGTTGAGGTTGTTGAACTGCCAATACTTCTTGCTGTTGAGGCAAAAACAGCGGTTGAAGGTGCAAAGATTAGACTCAACGGAAGATGCAACAGAATTGACTGTGGATTTTTCAAGCTATGCAATCCTGCCCAGATAGCAAGGAATGAAAGTGTGATAATTGAAAGCGTGGGAGAATCATTTGAGTGTCCTGGCG
>JALUWC010000068.1 GCA_027019885.1 Geoglobus sp. | reverse complement strand
CTCTATGGATATGAAGAAATAAAAGACATCCTCAGGTGGAGAGTGGAGAGGGGTTTTGTAGATGGTTCATTCAGTGATGAAGCTTTTGAGAGGGTTGTGGAACTGGCAAGCGATTCAGGAGATCTGCGTTTTGGAATTTATTTATTGAGAGCAGCAGGGCTCAACGCTGAAATGAGAGGAAGCATTAAGGTAGAATTTCTGGACGTAGAGGCAGTATACAGCGGAGGGGCAAAAGTCTTCTTGGCTAAGTCCATCTCTGCCCTGAACTCGGATGAGCGCGAGGTGCTAAAGATTGTCTACCTGCTCGATGAAGAAGTGGCTGCAGGGGATCTTTACAGGTTCTTCCAGAAGGAGGTCGGGATGAGCTATCAAAGATTTTACGAGATCCTGAACAAGCTGGAGAGGCTCAGGCTGGTGGACTTCATCTTCGACAAAAAGGGGAGGGGGAGGACGAGGTACGTCTACAAGCGTTATGATTCGGATGTTGTGCTTGAAGCATTGAGGGAGTTTTAATGACCAACAGCAAGCTTTTCCCTGAGGATCTCCCTGACCCTCACCTCAATATCATTCAAATCCCCTATGAGGGGGTGTTCGGCGAAATCGATGCAGTCGTGAATGACTTCGGCAACATCACTGCTGAGCTCTCTGAGCCCAATTTTTTTGATTACCTCCACAGCAAGTTTCCCAAGCTCCTCTGGCTCGGACATTCCAAGTCTGATAGCTTCGATTCTCTTCAGAAGGTCTTTGAGAATATCAACTTCAATATCATCCCTCAAAGGCTCAACTATCTCAACCTCGCAGTTGTTTCTCTTGAGCACCTCAAGAACGTGATCGAGCTCTTCATCTGGGATCTCAACAATCTTGCTTGCCGGAATGCTTTTGAACCTGCTGAGGAACCTGCTCACATTTACCTTCCTCCACCTTTCACTTGGAAATTTTACTATTGCGAGAGGCATATACTAACTTTGTCAGTAAAGATATTTAAATATTACTAACCAAAATAGTTAAATATCTGAATACTAACATTGTTAGTAGTGATACCATGACATTCCGAACGTGGTGGGAAGAGGGCAGGAAACTGATAGTTGTGCATCTAAGATTCCAGCCAATTCCAGCATGGATCGGAATTGACAGGATGAGCGTAATCGTCGAGATTAGGGACAGAGAAACCGGGGATGTTATTGAGATCTGGCACATGCACATTCGCTATGAAGATGGAAAAATAGTTCACAGAGACAGGAAGTATCCTTAAAACCATAATGCTTTCAATTCCCCTTTCAAATACTTCACCTTTGCCGCAATCCTCTGTATCAGCTTGGGATCCATCGAGTCAAGTGTTCTCTTGAATGCCATCCTGCTCGGTGGATTTGGCTTATCATAGCCGATCTTCCTGAGCAGCTCCATGTTCTCCCTGCACCACCTCACTGCCTCCCTCAAGCTCCACCCGTTCCGGATCATCAAGTATGTAAGAGCTGTCAGCAAAACGGGGTCATGGGGTTTCCTACCCCTTCTTCGTTCGTTGTTTGTGTCATTAACCTCTTTGAAGATGTCACGGACCGCATGAATCACAAGCCTGAGCTCACTTTCAACCATCCGCCAGCACCCTCTCAGGGAAGTATTATCGTGTCACAAAATTTAAGCTTTGAAAAAGGTGGTAGTGTTAATCGTCTGCTTTAACTTACCTGTTTCTGAGCAGCCATGCCCCTTGAGTCTAAACACCACTGATGGCCCCACACACTCTGCATTCTATGGTCATCCCACCATCTTCTGCAATTACCTCAAGTCTTCTACTCCCACAAAGCGGGCAATTTACATCACACAGGAACTCAAAGAGGCCCACTGAGCTGTCGCTGGCAATAACTAAGTCATCCTCAGCGCCTCTGCAATGGACTACAAGATACCATCTTCCTTTTTGCAATTTCCCTGCGAGTTCCTCGATTGGAGAACTGTACACGTAATCATTCACTCCATCAAACTCCATCCACTCCCTCCTAGCTTAATTTTGTGAACTTATCTCCTCCACCTCTCCACCCTGTAAATGATGTAATGGTACGCATACTCGATTTCTATCCATATGTCTGCCCATGATAGCTCCCGTAGCTTGGAGAAAATCCATGACAGCGCTAACACGCCGCAAAACGCCACTGCGCCCTCCATAAGATAGTCTAAAGGCATTGCCAGCCATTTGTAGCTATTGATCCACTCTAACGATCTCCAGCTGCCCGGAGCGAAGAAATCGATGAAGCTCCAGACTCGGAGGACATATCCGTCCGGCAAGAAATGTCCGCGAAATACGAGCCACTCCATAAAGAAGGTAGTTATCCAGAAGCCAAGAGCTCCAATTAATCCATTTCTGATGTGCTCGTTGATTTCATCCCGCATCATTTCCACTTCACCACCTTGTAATCATTCTCTTCCAGCAGCCTGACGATCTCCTTCCTGCTGACCTTCCCCTCCAGCACTATTCTGATGGCCGTCCTTCTGCCAAATCGCCTGAGGAACAGGTTGTCGAATATCAGGTAGCCGGCTCCCAGCAGCGCTAACAATACCCCAACAACCTTTATCGCCACGAATGCGACGCTGAATATCAGGTCAAGCATGTACCTCACCTCCGCCTTCGACCTCGTTTCTCAGCTGCTCCTTTATCTCCCTCAGCCTGTTCCTGAAATGCTCCTCGATGTCGGCGGTTGGCTGGTACTTAGTCTTGAAGGCCTCTACAATCTCCTGCTCACTCCGGTCAAGGATGTCTGCGACGGTGTGGATTCCGAGGGCTCTGAAGATTGTGAGTTCGGTTTCATCCTCTGCAAACGCTTCGATTCCACGCCTCCTTATCTGGAAGCTGTACCACTCACGCTGCTTCTCCTTCGCCAGCTTCTCGACTGCTTCCTGGATCCGTTCCTCCTCAACATCTACAGCTGGCCTTCTGTACCTGTAAATCAAGTAGAACATGAGCATTGGCCATAGCCAGCCGGTCCAGTAGACAAATTGAACATAGTATTCATCTACTTTCTCAGATACATCTCTCCATGTTATGGGTCTTTTCTCAAGTTTCTCAAGTCTTTTTGTGAGGTTTGCGATCTCCTGGCGGAGCTTCCTGTTCTCCTCTCTCAGTATTTCGTTCTGCTTTTTCAGCTCCTCAAGCTGCGATTGTAGGATTTTGACGAGCTCTTCAAGGCTCACCTGGGTCGTTTCGTTGCCTTTGGTATGGTTGACTGGTGTTTTTACAGTCTGATTAAGGGTTTGATTCTGCTGATTCTGCTTCATAGTGCCGTTGAAAGCGGTCAGATTGCCCGTCTCATTAATTATAATCGTGGTGTTTGTCAGGCTTTCGTTGAGGTTTTCAGGTAGGGTGGTGTTGATTGAGGTGTTATTTACTTCCGTAACGTTCTCTGCAAGACCCAGAAACGCCTGAGACATCACTATCAGCAGGCTAAATATCAAAAGTAGCCTCCTCATACTCAAACCTCCTTAACTCTTTCACAAAATCTACAGGTGTGAACTGCCCCTCCTTCGCCTTCCTGCTCATGGGAGGGCGGATTTTGATTTTCTGGAGGTAACGCATGTTGTGGAAGTAGGCATAGGGCTTGCCCAATCTCCTGAGTTTTGACTGTTCAAGACCCAGCATCCTGGCAACTTCTTCACTCCATGTCCGCTTGAAGAAGCGCTCGGTCATCTGCTCCTTAACAACATCATCGATATCCTGCCACGACTGGAAGTCCAGGGTCCAAGCAAGGCGCTGGGCCCTGCTTATACGGGAGTAGATCTGGAGCTGAGCCCTCGCCCTCTGCTGGTACCTTGAGAGACTGTCGAGCAAGTCCTTGTTCCTCGAGGGGGCGAAAAGGTTGGCATCAGCAACATAAAAGCTCAGAATCCTGCTGTGTGGTATCTCCTTCCAAGTTTCGTATATTG
>JALUWC010000067.1 GCA_027019885.1 Geoglobus sp. | reverse complement strand
TGCAATGATAATTATCCTGAAGATATAGCCTCCTGTAAGAACTGAAATGCTTGAAAGAATCTCAGCAATTTCTGTTTTCCTTATGAATGAAATTGCATAGAATATCAGAGGTAGTATCAAACCTACGCCTACAAATCCAATGAAGAACATGTTTTTAAGAGAGCCAGAAAGAATAAAATCAAGAGACACCTTCGCCCCAGTTCTCATGAAACCGTAGGTTGCGTTTGATGAGATGTTTCCCAGATCCCAGATAAGGTATGCAACGAGAAGAAGTTCAATCGCTATGAGCATTGAATCTGCCTTTATCATAAGATTCTCGCTCTTCCTTACCTTGAAAATCCCGTAGATCAGGCATGCAGCCAAACCTGTCGAAAGCCCGCTAACCACAAAAAGCAGAGGAATCGCATTGCTCATCCATAACGGTACAAATCTTGCACCTCTCAGCAGGAGGGCTGTGTACAGAATGACCATGAATGCCAGAAAGGCGTTGATGGGCATTATCACTTTCTTGGCATTTTCTGAGATTCTGATTAAGCCTGTGTCTTCAACAAGCAAAATGAACCAGAGTATCAGGAAAAACAAGATTATCCAGCTCCCTCTTGAGAGCCATGAATCGAGATTCCTGAAAAGAAAGGGATTGACAACTGAATTGATGACATTTGGATGGTCCAGAATCAGGCTTAACAGCCCAATTATCAGTACAATTCCACTCGATATAATCCCAAATCTTCCAACTGCCCTTGTAAACTCTGTTTTTGTTTTGAGCAGCGACATGAAATAACCAATGAGATACATCCCCCCAGCCAGACCTCCAAGGAAGAGGTAGGTGGCTATGGCAATCCCCCAGGGCTTGCCGAGCTCAAGTGTATCGAGCCCGAAAAAAAAGATAATGGAGGGCATGTTTCCACTCTCAGAAGAACAGAAATATGTTCTCAAGTGTTCCTGCTGCCATTTTCTCAGCGGCTCTCTCTCTGAGCTTTTTGACAAGCTCTGATTGTTCACCGGCGTTTATCGTTCCTGTAGGGCATGTCAGGAAGCATCTTGATTTTGGCTCCCTGAATATCTCTTTCCCGCTTGCATCCTTTGGATTGTATGGCTGAACACAGAATGTGCACTTGTCCATCTTCCCATCCAGTCCAAAGGCTCCCTTTGCCTTGAACTGAGGAGCCCCAAATGGACAGGCTGTAGCACAGTATCCGCATCCAATGCAGATATCTTTGGTGACAAATACCACTCCATCTTCTGCCCTCTTCCATATTGCTCCAGTTGGGCATACTTTCATGCATGGTGGATCGTTGCATTGAAGGCAGGGCATTGGGATGTTCATCTGACCCGGTTTTCCCTCATTTATCGTTACAACCCTTATTCTGAAAACACCCTCAGGTGTATCATTGTAGCTCTTGCATATAGCCTCGCATCCCTTGCATTTTATACATGGACTGTAAAAAACATCCATCAGGAATTTAAGTGGCATACCTTATCACCTCACGCAGTGGCATATTTCTCATTGAGATACTGCAGTACCCTGTCCACGATACCCTTCATTTTTGCAAGCTGTCCAATGAGTTCCTTCTCCTGTCCAAGCTTCACAACATTGCACACTCCTGACTTTGTATTCTGCATCTGTGTTTCAGGATCCCAGCCGGGAGAGTTGGTTGTGTTGGCAGACTCACCCCAGGCGTAGGGCTTTGTGTCCATATCCTCAAGCACGGGGAATCTGTCGAGATATGGTTTGCCCATGAACTGACCTGCGAAGTGGAATGGGAGGAAAACAAGACCTTTTGGCACTGCATTTGTGATCCTTGCCTTGACAACTATTCTTGAAGGTTCCGCCCCATATTCCAAACCTCTTGGAGAGATTACAACTACCTTGTCACCATCTCTGATTCCCCTCTCATTTGCATCGTATGGATTTATCTCAACATACATTTCAGGCTGAAGCTCTGCAAGAATCTTGTTATTTCTCGTCGTAGCTCCTCCTCCCTCATGCTCAACCTGCCTGCCTGATGTCCATATCAGAGGGAAATGCTCATAGATGTCGTATTCCTTGTACAACTTCTGAAGCATTCTGGCAAGAATCGGAACTCTGTAGTGGAATTTTCCATATACTTTTTCATCGTATGTCGGATACTTGTCAATGAGATCGACCCTTGGCGTGTAAATCGGTTCTCTATGGATTGGCACAGGATCCTTCATGTTCCATGCATACATTCTTGCCCTTCCTCTCCCAGAAGGAACCATATTCTTGTCAAGCCATTCTGAGTAATCTGTGTTGAGGTTGGTGGCCCATCCTGGCACTTGGTCTTGTCCGTTAACCCCACTCAAAAGTGATGAACCATCTGGTGCTTTAGTTCCCCATTTAACCCTGAAATCATGCCCTCCCTCCCAGACTGGGATGTCATTGCGATAGAGAATTGGAGTGCCGGGATGCTTTTCATTCCAGCAGGGCCATGGAAGCCCCCAGTACTCACCATCACATGGGCCTCCTTCAGCCCTCAATGTTTCGGGGTTGAATGTATAGTCATACTCCTGTTGCCTTTTTAATCTGTAACTCTTCTGTCCTATCATCCCTATAGCCCTCGATCCAACTGTTAATTCCTTGTCAAGGATCTCTTCGGGAGTTATCTCGTCCGGAGATTTGTTCCCGAAGTTGATTGTGAATTTCTCGTAAAGTCCGGGATCATACTTGTCGAGGGTTTTGACTAAGCTCAGCAGTATCCACACATCCGGTTTTGATTCATAGTAGGGATCGACAACCTTGTTCCTCCACTGAACCTGTCTCCCGCTGTTTGTGACACTCCCGGACTGCTCCCACTGAGTTGATGCTGGAAGGACAATAATTCCATCATCTCTCTCTGCAAGAGCTGCACCGCTTTCGAAGAATGGATCTACAACAACCAAGAGCTCAACCTCCTCAAAAGCCTTCTTAACAAGCCTTGTGTCCCCTATGGAAGGTGTTGAATGCCCCCACATGAATATTATCTTGATATCTAATGGCTGATCTATTTTCATTGCCCTCTCAACAGGAAATTCCTCTGTTCCCGCTAAAGCACCAACTGCAAATCTTGACATGGTGAAACCCTTCTTCTCCATGAAATCCTTGCTCGCAAACCTCTTCAGAAGCCAGCCATAATCAACATTCCAGACCTTAGCCCAGTGCCTCCATGCCTTCTCACTTATGCCGTAATAGCTCGGCAGAGAATGGCTCAAAACGCACATGTCTGTTGCTCCCTGAACGTTGTCGTGTCCTCTGAAGGCATTAACTCCACCTCCCGGCTTTCCTGCATTTCCCAAGAGGAGCTGAAGAATTGCAAATGATCTTATGTTCTGCGAACCACACTCATGCTGCGTTGCCCCCATCGCATACTGCAGTGTTGATGGCTTGTTTCTTGCAAGAATTCTCGCTGCCTCCTTTATTTTGTCAGCAGGAACGCCTGTAATGTTCTCAACCAACTCAGGTGGGTACTGCATTATAATTTCCTTGACCTTGTCAAACCCATACGTTCTCTCCCTGATGAAGTCCTCATCATACCAGCCATTCTTTATTATCTCATAGCATATCCCCCAGACAAGCGGTATATCTGTCCCGGGTCTGAACTGCAGATGCAGATCGCTGACGGCAGCAGTCCTTGAAAATCTTGGATCAGCGCAAATCAGCTTTGCTCCTCTCCTCTTTGCCTCCATTATGTGGAAAAAGCTGACAGGATGTGCCTCGGCAGGATTGGAGAAGAAGATTATCGCCTTTGAATTTCTCATGTCATTGAAGTTGTTTGTCATCGCACCGTATCCCCATGTGTTGCCCAACCCTGCCACAGTTGTTGAGTGACAGATTCTTGCCTGATGGTCTATGTTGTTTGAACCCCAGAAGGCCATGAACTTCCTCATCAGATATGCCCCTTCATTGCTTGTGTGAGCAGATCCC
>JALUWC010000066.1 GCA_027019885.1 Geoglobus sp. | reverse complement strand
CTGTTTGAGATCTCCACTCTCATGACGCTCATACCAACATTTACTGTTTACGATGTTTTGGGCAGTTTGCTCTTTTTATCGGAAGCTTTGTCAGCAATTTTTCGGCTCTGACCTATTTTTAGCAGCTTCAACCTGAGTGAGAACAGCATCAGGTAAGGATGTTGGCATCTCAATCAAAGCTTTATGTTTTGCTTTCTGCGGATTTCCAGTGGTTTTGATTGGGTATCCCTCGCTCCTATACTGTCTTCATTTAGAGACTCCAATCCTTCCAATTTCTCAGAATTGCTGCAGAGCGAAAAAGCAAGCTTCGATGAAACGAGATATTGGGCCTCTCATGAGGTGTTCACAGTGTTTGGGCATGATAACCTTTTAATTCCTGACAGCATTTTTCCACCATGAATTACAGCAGACACAGGCTTCAGATCGTTCTTGCATTCCTTCTTACAACTCCATGGCTCCTTTCATTCATTATGGGACTTCACTATCCCCCGAATATTGCAGCCTTTCTCTCTGGTCTTGCAGTTCTCGGTGCAGCCTTCCTGCTTTCGTGGGCTGCTGAGACGGCTGAGATGGATGTTCCAAGGAGCGTGAGTCTCGCAGCCGTTGCTTTGCTTGCAGTTCTGCCTGAGTATGCCGTGGATGCCTACTTTACCTGGATGGCGGGGAAGGTTGGAGGAGATTACATCCATTATGCAACTGCCAACATGACAGGGGCTAATAGATTGCTGATAGGTATTGGGTGGAGTGCTGTGATGCTTACAGCTATGCTGAAGATGAAAAAGAGGGAAATAAAACTTGATGAGGCTTTAAATCTTGAGATATTTTTTCTACTGATTGCATCGGTTTATGCTTTCATTCTTCCATTTAAGGCAAATATTTCGGTATTCGACAGTATTGTTTTTGTTTCTATTTACTTGGCCTACGCATATCTTGCGACAAAGGCTGAAAAGGAAGCATTTGAGCCTACCGGAGTTCCGGAATACCTGTGCAACCTTCCCGCACCAAGAAGACGAAGAAATGTTGTATTTTTTATGCTCTATTCTGCCGTGATGATTTTCATAAGTGTTGAGGCGTTCAGCGAGGGCCTTCTTGGAACAGCCAAAATGTTCGGGATTGACAGCTTTCTGATGGTTCAGTGGCTTGCCCCTTTGGCAAGTGAAGCTCCTGAATTCATTGTTGCGATGTATCTTGTGAGAAAGCTCAGAACCTCTGCCGGTTTGAATGCTCTGATTTCATCCAAGGTGAATCAGTGGACGCTGCTGATTGGAACAATGGCTGTGATTTTCAGCATTTCATCAATGAAAATTGCTGCTTTACCTCTTGACGGAAGACAGAGTGAAGAGGTTCTGCTTACAGCTGCCCAATCGGTCTTTGCTCTTGCAATAATAATGGACAGGAAGGTCAACGTTTATGAGGCTCTTGCGTTGATGTCTCTCTTCCTGATTCAGTTTGCCATCCCATCCGTTCACGCAAGAATTCTGCTCAGCTGGGTGTATCTTATTTTATCTGTTCCGATACTTATCCATCATAGAAGAGAACTGTCCCGCACATTTGATTACGTCAGAACCTTAGCGAGGCGTTAGATGCTATGAACTCATTTACAAGCTTTGCCGCCAATGTTTGGGTTACCTTGTTCACGTCGGGAATCACCTCAACAATATCAAATGCAACAACTCTGTCGGAGATATCATCCAGAATTTTCAGAAACTCATAGGGGTGAATTCCAAAAGGCTCCGGAGTTGACACCCCGGGAGCAAATGCGGGATCAAAGAAATCCATGTCAAGCGAGAGGTATATTCTCTCCTTACTCTCTAAGGAATCCAGCACATCTTCAATTCCATATTCAAGCAAATCCCATGCGTAATGAACCTCAATTCCAGAATTCTCTGCAAATTCCCTCTCTTCCCTGCTGCAACCTCTGACCCCTGCTATTATCACCTCATCCGCTATCTCCATGACTCTCCTCGTTGTGCATGCATGGTTGAAAGGGCTTGAATCAAAACCATCTCTCAGATCGAGATGCGCATCGAACACAACATAAACAAAATCCTCAACGTTTCTTGCAGCCATGTAGCTCACAGAATGCTCTCCACCGAGTATGATGGGTATTCCTGCTATCTCTTCAAAAAGCTTTGAAACCCTCTCGGAAATCTCTTCAAAGCCTCCATCGCAGTTCACGTTTCCCGCATCAGCTATTCTTGCAAAATCCAGATTGTAATCGAAAAACAGAGAATAGCTTTCAAGGTTCCAGCTTGCCTCTCTTATCGCATTGGGTGCAAATCTTGAGCCGGGTTTGAATGATTGGGTAGCATCGTAGGGTATTCCGATAATGACATAATCGGCATCGTTAACAGATGAATTGGATGTAGCAAAAAAACTGTCTATGTGCATAATCCTTTATTTCTCCGCTATCTTCCTTTTGCCAAGGGACTCGATGTAAACTATCTCATTTCCTGGCTGAACCTTACCAGCTACATTATCTCCAAATTCAAGCTCAAAGGTCTCGTAGGTTTCAAGATCCATAAGCTGGGCAACATTCCCAGAAATGCTGATCACCTGAGCTCTCTTCCTTTCAACAATGGGGATGTATATCTTTGCCGTGACTGGCTGGACAATACTTCTCTTCTGCCTGTCAAATATACCTATGGCATCAATTCTTGCCTTTGCAGCTCCATGTTTTCCTGGTTTACTTACAGACATGCTTACGATCTCGCATGGCTCATTATCAATTACCACATATCCCCCCTCTTTAAGCTGCCTGACTTCTGCCTGCTGTTTCATGAACATTACCTCCTTCAGGCAAAACTTAAGGGAGTACAATATAAGCTTTTCTTAAAAAAGATGCGGAGAATTAAATTGGCGTTACAGTTCCCCACTTTTCAAGGGCTTTTGCAAGCTCTTTATGGGTTTTTGCATACTCTTCCAGTGATACTCCCTCAACAATTGCATCAATCGCCTGTCTTACAGCCTTCGCCCCAGCGGCAGCCCCATCAGGATGACCTATGGTACCGCCCCCAGCCTGAATCACGATGTCCGTTCCAAGAGCATCAAAAACGGGCAGAAGATTTCCCGGATGCAGGCCACCTGAGCTAACGGGAAATGCTGACTTTATGCTGTAGAACTTCTGCCTCAGATGGAAAACATCGCTTTCATCTGGTCTGTAGTCTTTCTCTCTCAGGATTCTTGCATTCTGGACAACATCCCATCTCTTTCCTTCAAGCTTTCCTGCTCCTGCTGTACCAACATGAAGCTGATCAATGCCCAGAATTCTGTAAAGCTTTGCAAGGACAAACATGGAAATGCCATGATGTGCATCTCTTGTAAATGCAGCGTGCATAGCTCTGTGGCCATGGATTGCGAGATTGTAGTTTTCTGCGAGATCTCTTATGTATTCCAGCACACTCCAGCCACATATCACAACATCAACCATGGCATGTTTCAGCCCAAAATCTGAAAGGATCTCAAGCCTCTTCTCCATCTCTCTCACATCAGATGTTATGTTTGCAAACCATGTTTTTTTCTCTCCAGTCTCGTTCTCAACTTTTTCGATTATTTTGGCCATTATCTCCGCCCTTTCCTCAAATCTGCTGTACCATGGGGAGGTGAGATTTTCATCATCCTTAATGTAGTCTGCTCCGGATGAAAGAAGCTGATAAGCAAGGCTTTCAAATTCCTCAGGAGAGTAACCGACCTTTGGCTTTGGGACAACCCCATAGATGGGCCTGTTTTTTATCTCAAGCATATTTCTAACTCCTTCAATTCCCTTTGATGGCCCATCGAACTCCCGCAAAATTTTTTCAGGAAGGTAGAGGTCCTCAAGTCTCAACGCTTTAACCCTTCTCATCCCAAACACATTTCCGGCAATTGATGCAAGCAATCCTGGAAGATTCCACTCCTCAAAAGCATGATACGGGTAGGAAATTTTGACAATCCAGCTTCCGTCTCCCATGTCATGGAAATCATAGGCTTTTGCTGACAGATCACTCCACCTTTCTCCCTCGTACCACTGGTAAAGTGTTGTCCATGTGCCTGTTGAGCTCTCAGCAGCAACTCCACCAGCACAATCTTCAATGGAATATCCTTCAGCAGGAGTCATTCTGAAAACCGCCACTATGTCTCTTTTGAAGTTGGGTTCATGGCTCCTGTCAACATAATAGTCGTAAATCTCGCTAAATCTCTCAGGCATGTTTCTTAATTCGGCTTCAGCAATAATAATTTTTTGTAAGTTTTACAGGATGGTTCCGTTATTGAAGGTGAACTCTGGATTTTGGTATGTGTTTTTGGAAAGACTGGGCTGGCTGCAGTTTTATGGACCGTTCAGGGTTGTTCTCCTCATCAAACATAAAAAGTTCCTCAATTGTAGCATTCAGGGCTTTAGCTACCTTATAGGCAAGCCTGAGAGAGGGTGTATTTTCCTTTCTCCAAGAAAACAATGGTTTCTCTTCTCACACCAACTCTTTTTGCCAGTTCCTCCCGGGTCATGTTGTATTTCGCTCTGTGCTCATTTATTCTGGTTTTCGTGATTGGCCTTTCTCCTGATCTATTCCAGTGGTCTTCCGCTGTAATAGCTGTAAAATATCAGATGTGTGAGCTGCAAGCTAATGGCAGAATATGCAAGTGCAAGCCACAAGTCTGGTATTGGAAATTTATAGAATAAATTTATATAACCTAACGAAACAAAAACCTATTTAGGTTTAACCAATAAGATAAGTTTATGAAAAAACTGATTTTAGCATTCATTCTGCTCGGAATCGTGGTGGTGGCGGGATGTATTGGTTATGAGAATGGCGGCAAGAAACCTGGTGAAAGTCCAACACCCACGCAATCAAAAACTCCCTCGCCAAAATCAACACCCTTGGGTGAGAGGGTGAACATCAGCATACCTCAGGGAAAGAAGTGGGGGGATAGATTTGAGAAATTCTCATCTGAACAGGAACTGAAGGAGTATCTGGCAACATTTCAGCAAGGATTGCCCATTGTTTATCTCACAGCAGACGTTATGACAGAGGTGAGATCCATGCCGGCTCCAATGCCAACCCCAACTCCTGTTCCTGTTCCAACAGCAACACCGTCTCCACTTGGAGTGGAGGAAAAGGTAGCTTACGGCGGGAGTCCCTACAGATACTCGGAAACAAACGTTCAGGTTAAAGGCATCGATGAGCCAGACATAGTCAAAACAGACGGAAAGGATATATTCTATTCAATGTCCTTTTTCAGCCCCTACATAAGGTATTATCCTGAGAGAGAGGGCAGGACACTTTCAATAAAAGCATTCCCGCCTGAAAACATGTCCCAGAATTTTGAGATAAAGAAAGCGGGAAACCTGTTGATGTACAATGACGTTCTTGTGGTTATAGGCAATAAAGATGTCTCAGCTTTCAGCAAGTCAGATGGTAAAAAGATCTGGGACATGGATATCGATGGGAATGTCGTCACAGCGAGACTCTATGGAGACAGCATCTATCTCATAACAACCAGAGGGCTTGATTACTACAATCCGTGCCCTATAAAACCTCTTACTGTAAATGGAAGGTCTTATGAAATTAGGTGCATTGACATATACCATCCGCCATTTACAGGGGGTAGAGTTCTGTACAATGTCTTCAAGATAGATCCGGAAAAAGGAGATGTTGAGAGATCGATCAGCTTTCTCGGAAGCTATAGCTCGACAGTTTACATGTCCAAGAATGCGATCTACATAGCCTACAATAAGAGAATGGGTGAGGGTGAGGTTTACTTTAAATTCCTCAATGAGAATCAGGATTTGCTACCAAAGAAAGTTCTTGAAAGAATCGAGAAGGTTATGGGCTATGATATCAGTTCTCAGGCAAAAATGATAGAAATACAGAATGCAATAAACAATTATCTGATTACTCTTGACAAGGATGAAAGGCTGAAATTCGAGAACAACTTCTGGAACAGGATGCAGGATTTCAGGAAGGAGATGAAGAGAGAAATAATGAAAACATACATAGTGAAGCTCTCTCTTGAACTCAAATCTGTTGCAGAGGGAGAAGTGCCTGGAAGGCTTTTGAATCAGTTCTCGATGGATGAGTACAATGGGTATCTGAGGGTTGCGACAACTCTTGGAGATGAAAACGATCTGTACGTTCTTGATGGAAAACTTCAGGTTACAGGGAAAATTACGGGATTTGGAAAGGAGGAGAGAATATACGCGGTCAGGTTTATAGGAGATAGAGGATACATTGTCACATTCAGACAGACAGACCCCTTCTTTGTCATCGACCTGAGCGATCCGAGAAATCCTGAGATTAAAGGTGAGCTTAAAATACCGGGATTCTCGTCCTACCTGCACCCAGTTGATAAACACATTATCCTCGGAGTTGGAAAAGAAGGAAACTACGTAAAAATCTCAATGTTCGATGTGAGCAATGCTAAGAATCCGGAGGAAATAGCCAAGTACACCCTTAAGGAGTCATGGAGTGAGGTGCTCTACAACCACCATGCATTCCTGCTGGACAGCAAGCACAAGATCTTCTTCCTTCCTGCTGGCAATCATGGATACGTTTTCAGCTACAAGAACGGCATTGAGCTTGTTAAAGCAATAGACATGCCTGCAGTCAGGGCGCTGTATATAGATGACTACCTGTACATGGTGGGGAAGGCAATAGCGGTTTACAATGAGAACACTTGGGAGAAGGTTAATGAGTTTAAGTTCGAATAATTTTTAAATAAAACTTTCAATTTTTTAGAGGTGTTGACATGAACTTCAGGCACATTTTCGCAACCCTGGCTCTGGGAGTGTTCTCCGGTCTTCTTGCGTTTCTGATCATTAATGAGTTGGAAGAGATCAGAGGGTTCAGCACCTTGCTGATTACCATTATGCTGGTTAGCCTGACTCTCTCCATTGCCTACCACCAACTTGCAGGAAGGCTGAAAGATCTGAGAGTCTTCATTCCTTCTTCCCTGACAATCTTTGCGGTGGCACTCCTAACCTTCACGCTTTACCTTGGATTTGCCCTCATGTCAGAATACACGGCATATCTGTTCGTGGAGAAGACTGAGAACGCCACTGACTGCATTGAGCTTACAGAGACTCAGATTTCAAAGCTGCCCTTCCTCAGAGAAGCACTTGAAAAGGCGAAAGCAAAAGAAAAGGCAATCATTGAGATCCATACAGATGATGTCGAAAATTTGGGGGGCATTTATGGAAAGTGCGTGATATACAGAGGTGAGAAGTACACGATAAACTTGGCAGTTCCTTAACAGCTACTTGCAGTGATTCATCATGCCGGAAAAGTTGTGGAGATGTGACGGTGGAGTGTTCCGATTTCAGCCCTCTTCTCATCGGGACATACTTCAAAATAACAACCAGAAGGCATTCCAGAGCCAGATATGTCTTCCATCAGTAGAAATCAACTCTGCAGTGATGCTGCATTTTTCGGTTTATCTCAGACTCAGTAAAAATCTCAGTGTTTATCTTGAGAAAAACATAAATATTTTGAAATATATTTATGCATATGGTCTTCGAAAGGAGGTTGGAGTTCTCAATGCTCAGCCCGATCGTACCTGCCCTTGAAGCTCTGTTCGCATGTGCTGTTACAATTAACTTTATTGAGTTTAAGAAGAACGTGGGGCGTGAGGAGACCTTAAAGCTCTCTGGGTGAGATGGATGGAAAATGCGGTGATGGTGGCAGCAAGAAAAGATTTGAGGAATGTTGCTGTAAGTGCTGAAAATAAAGCGTTCTGCAGGTGCGATATGGAAAAGAAGGTCAGCGATGAGGTGTGCTGTGTTGAGGGTGAAAGGCTCAACAAAACCAATGGGTTCACTGTCGGATCAAATGAGATAAAGAAAGCTGTTGTATGTTACATGTCAGTCATGCCTGCTCCGCCGGAGGTGGGTTGAGTTGCTCTCTTTTGGAGTTAGCGAGGCACTTTTAATACTGCTCACTCTCTTTGTTATCTTGCTACTGTTTGCTGTGCTCAATCCAGCAAAAAGTCTCGAAAAGAGCATCAGAAACAGAATAACCGATCTCATCATTGTGGGACTTGTTCTCTTTTATTCCCCTAACTTGAAAATCGCAGGCATGGTGGTAGTTACCTACGGCTTTGGACTCTTGCTTTACGAGAAATATCAGGAGGGAAAGAGGGAGGCATTAAACACAGAAAAATAGATCAGATTTTACTGATTTGTCAGGCTCCCAGATCCGTTCCCAATTCAGGCACACTCTGTGCACGTCTTCTTACTTAGGTAGAGATTAGAGTGGACGCATTAGCCGGGTTTTTTCGCATAATCTATATGTGTTTATGTGCCACTAACAAACAATTCAGAATTTTACCGTGTCTTGAGGAATCCGTTCAGGTGATGCAGAGGTGGTTGAAAGAGAAGTGAAGAAATGATTCCTAAGATGGCTGAGGAGGTCGGAGGTATGGCGGGGGCAGAGATATTGGCATATGCCCGGTTCGCTGGAAAATTTGAGTACAACTGACATTCTCAAGAACGTGGACGCGGTCGGGGATAAATACGATGTATGGTTGTTTGAAGGGCTATCGATCTACATGAAAATTGAGGTTATAGAAAACCATGAGGTTGTGTTTTGCAAGGATGTCTTGGAGCTTTACGAATAATTCTGCAGATACAGAAAGCTGTGGAAAGACCAGAAAAGAGAAAATGAAATAACAAAAGAGGACTAATCGCCATGATCGGTGTCTGAGATTCTCTTTTTAAACTGATCTCTACTGTTATTTGGTGGTCATAGCAAGCCACATCAAAACAAGGTAAAAACGAAGAGGATTTGCGCTTCTGATATAAGAATTCAAGTAATTTTATAAAAACTAACATTTCCAAATTCTTTATATTTAGCTTGGAGGAGCTTTGAGAGTGAAGGTATCAATAGATCATGGCACCCTTCTTTTGCTCTCCTCAGAAACCAGAATGGAAATTCTGAGCAGCCTTGCTGATAGAAGGAAAACTCTCAGTGAGCTGGCAAAGGAGATCGGGCTGTCAAAATCGTCTGTTAAGGAGCACCTTGAGAAGCTTGAGAAGGCCGGGCTGATAAGAAGGGTGGATGAAGGCAGAAAGTGGATTTACTATGAGATAACTGGGGAAGGATTGAGAATTCTGAGACCCGAATCTGAAAGGAGAGCAATTGCCAGATTCTTCGTATCAGTTGGCATTTTCGTCTCGGGAGTTGTAATGCTTGTCCTCTCCTTCATGAGCTCAGTTAGAATGCAGAGAGAAGTACCCTCACCCCTGCCCAAAGTCATGAAAACTCCAGTTCCCGAAGCGGTGAAGAAGGCAGCCATAACTCCAACACCGGCCCCAACACCTTCCCCGGTGCCAACTCCAACAGGTACTCCTACTCCAGTTCCAGCACCAACGCCAACTCCAACCCCTGCAATAACAAAAACGCCGATTCCTCGTTACACTCCCTCACCAGAAGTGACTGTAACCTCTCTCAAAAAAGCAGGAGCGGCTGGATTTTCTGAAATAACCTTTTACATAGCGGTAGCACTTATCGTGATATCCTTTATTTTGCTGGCGTATCAGGTTAAAAAGAGAATGTAGTGCTATGTAACTGTTTCCTCAAGCCTTCTGGTTTCCTTTGCCTTTTTGAGCTCCATCATTGTGAGATCGAGAGGGTCCTCAACTCTCATTCCGTGCTTAATGCTCAGATTCCTCATCTCAGGGGAGGTTGGGCCGATAGCAGGGTCCCCCGGAACTCTCATGGAAACATCAAAGATAACGAACTCGAGCCTTGAATCATTTTCTGGAGAGTAAGCCATAGCCCCCTGCAATCCAAACATGCCGATTATGCCAGGGGGATATTCCTTCATGCATGCATCTATAAATCTCTCTCCAGCTTCATACACCATTTCCTGCTTGCTCTCTCTCATTGTCACACCAAAATGCCCTATCTCTTCGTTTTTAACAGGGACATCTATCTTCAGCTGGTCTTTGGCTGGGAGATTCAAAAAACCCTGCAGATTAACCTGCCTCCTGTCTGAAAAGCCAACGAAGTCAAAATTGCCAAAAACATCCTTTAAAGCGTAGCTGTGGAAGTTAGCATTGAATCTCGCTCCAAGAACGTATTCCTCTATTCTTGCCTTCTCAAGTCCTTCTTCGTTTATCACTCTATCCTTCAGCAACCTTTCGGCCTGTCTGTAGTAATCTTCGGGTGAGCTTGCGTAGAAAAATGCCCTCTCAAGCGGGTTTTTTGCCTGCTGCACCTTAACAACCACGAGACGATCAATTTCCTCCGGACTTTCAAACTCCTTGGGATATCTCAGCCCGGCTTTTTTGAGCAGATAATACTGCCCCCTCTCGTAATCTCTTTCTTCAGCTCTCAACAGATATCTGTTGCCGTATACTGGAACTCTGAGTTCCTTTTCTATTGCATCGTAGCCAACATATACGGCAAAGCTCCGGTTTGGAATGAACACGGTGTTCATTTCAATGAGAGTCTCCTGAACTTCTTTATTGATCAGATCTTTAAAGCTGTCAAGGAGAACAATCTCATCAAACAGGTGGCGGTTGTACTTGGTGTATAGCTTATCTCTACCTCTTTGAACAACTACAACTGTCTTCAGTCCGAATGTTTTGGCAGCCATTCCTGTTTCCTTTGCAGAATGGGAACCAAAAATTCCAATTGCGAGATCGTTGTAGGTTTCGGCTATCTTTCTTGCCCTCTCAATCATTTTTTCACCCTTTCAATTATGCTTTCAGCCGCTATCAGCCCAGTAACTGCTGCTCCAACTATGCCCCTGCTCACTCCTGCCCCATCTCCAATTGCATAAACTCCGGGAATGCTTGTCTCCATCTCTTCACTCACCTTCAGCTTTAAGTTGTAGAATTTTATTTCAGGAGCATAAAGCAGAGTTGAATCGTCAGCAACGCCTGGAATAACCTTGTCAAGCTGCTCCAGTGCATCGATTATGTCATCCACAACTCTTCCGGGATATGCCAGGCTTATATCTCCTGGAACAGCGGTTTTTAGAGTTGGTTTGAGCAATCTGTTGTTTTTTATCCTCATTTCCGTGCTCCTCCTTCCAAGCCTCAAATCTTTGACTCTCTGCACAAGTGGATTTCCGCCACCAAGCTTTGTGGTTATTTTTGCCAGATCTCTCCCCCAGTCGTTTGGCATGTCAAATGGCTCTGTGAAAACATAATGACCAAGCAGAGCAAAGTTGCTGTTGTTTGTTTTCTCCTTCGCCTTGCTGTGTCCGTTCACAAGACAGAACTCTCCGTAATCCTCTCTTATAACCCATCCCTTGGGGCATGTGCAGAATGTCCTCATGTAGTCATCATGCTTCTTCGTGGTTATTCTGAGCTTTGGATCATAGATTATCGAGGTAATCTCGTCCATTATCGTAGCAGGAACCTCAACTCTCACACCAACATCTATTGCCTTTGCCTCACCGCTTACAGCGAGATTGTAGTTTAGAGTCCACTTCTCAAGCCATTCTGCTCCACCTCTCCCAACTCCAATTATCAGGTGGTCGTAGTAATACTCGTCCCCCTTTGTTGTTATCACCTTCTTCTCCTCTGGCTTTATGTCAGATATGGTTGTGTTTGTGAATATCTCAACACCATTCCCTGTCAGATAATCCTGAATGCCTTTAATCACCTTCGGAAGCTCATCACTGCCAACATGCCTCTGCCTCAATGGTACAAACTCAATTCCTGCTGAATTTGCCCTTCTCATCAGGGAAAGAAGCTCGTCCACATTTTCTCCGTACATTTCGTCAGGCGCACCATGTTCAAGAAAGATCCTGTCCACCTCTTCCATTTTTTGAGCCAGCACGTTTTCATCAACAAGACCGAGAAAATCTCCACCAACCGTAAAGCTTTCAGGGAAATTGGGATGAACATAGTTCAGCTTACCATCTGAAAGCCCCCCGGCCCCGCCAACACCTGATGTGACATTGCACGGGTTGCATTTCAGGCAGAAGCTCTCCGAGAGATCACTTGGACATGTTCTTCTGTCAATGCTTCTTCCCATCTCAAAAACAGCAACTCTGAGCTTCCCAGCAAGCTTGTAGGCTGCAAACACACCGCCTGGGCCAGCTCCAATTATGATGACATCATATCTGTTCATACATTTGAACGCTCTTACAACAGTGACTATTTAAGGGTTTCCTTTTCAGGTTCTGTTAACTTGTTGTTAGTATAACGTTTGGCGGGGATCTGAAGTCGCTGAAGGCGATTTGGGTGAGGGCTGAAAGCCCGAACCAGATACCCTCCTGTTGTCCGAGTGCGATTGCACCGAAGCGAGCGTTAGCGAGCGGAGAGTGCCAGAGCCCGCATATATAATATCCATATTTTATCCCTCCGAAGGTTTTGGCGGTTGCGCTGGAATAACAATTTGATGTACCTGTAACTGTTTGATAAAAGCTTTTCCTATGTGGTTTTCAATTATTTTTACTGCTCCTGTGCCATCAAAAGTATGTGTAGTGGCATGAAAAACTGATAGGACTAAATCTTGCAATGTATTATCATCTTCTAAGTCTTTAATTTTTAAACCTATTTCCTTAGCCTGCTCTCTATCTATGTGTCTCCCATGGCTCTTAAATAATGAATGATCTGATAGTGTTTCTGCCACTTTCTTAGCGATTTCCTCGCCATTATCTTTTTTGAACATATATTGAGTTAGCCATTCTAATACAAGATTCTTTGAGAGATCTATTGCATGTTCACATTCCACAATAAGAGCTGGACCATATTGTTCTATAATAGGTAGCCAAACACCTAAATTTCTGGCATCCTCTTTACATTCCTTTTTAGCCCTATTAAATTGCTCTATAATTGCTTGAGCAGGTATAGCTCGCCTACCCAACCTTGTATAAACAATTACCTGAGGATCTATGGGGCCTATAAATGAGTGTTTACCCATTATGATTTCATCTGCGGCACATGCCAGCATTGTTGCTGCCGACATTGCACCATATGGAATTATAGCTCTTATATGTGTAAATTTTGATCTCAAGTATTTTACTAATGCTTCAGTAGCTTCAGCAGAACCGCCAGGGCTATGTATAATTATATCTAATTTATCCCCAGAAACACCAGAAATAACCTCCATAAATCCTTGAATATCCTCATCAGTAATACTTATCATTTCTGAAGGAATATCGCCGGGTTGTGTCCATTTCGTGGCATATAGAATAGTATTTCTACCTGTATATTCAGAGAGCTTTTTTAAATACTTCCTTCTAACCATATCAAATGGAGGTTTTTTCTCTCTTTCCATTATCTCCCTGAGTTCTTTTAATATCTCACCCCACGTTGGCATCTGATCTCTCCTCTTTAAGATGTGTTATCGGTGGTTGAAAATGTAAATTTCACATCCATTTCTTTGAGATATTGCATTGAGATTTGCATCCATTTTTGATATTCTCCATATAAAGCCATTAGATCCTCTATTCCTGCTTGTTCTCCCAATTTCCTCATTTCTTTATACTCTGTTTCTTTTTCAGTCTTATTTCTTTCATTTCGCTTGTTAGTCATCTTTTTTCACCTCCTTGTTTTTCTAAATTGTAGTAAACCTTAAAAAGGTTTTGGATTGCGGGCTCTGGCATTTCGGACAACTCGTTCATATACGCATTGCGTATATCATCCCAAATTGGAGTTGTATCTGCATTGCATATATACTCATTCTGGATGCTTCTCATGTGATAAACCTCCTAACATATCTAACGGGCTTCTAATCTTACTCAAATTCTTGGTACTCACATGAGTATAAATCTCTGTCGTTTTGGAATGTTTATGTCCCAGCAATTCCTGAATGTATCTCAGATCTACTCCACTCTCAAGCAGATGCGTTGCGAATGAATGCCTCAAAGAATGAACTGTTACATCCTTCTTTATTCCGGCTTTATCCCTTGCTTTCTCAAAGATTGCCTGAACAGTTCTGGTTGAAATATGCTTATCCTTTCTCTGCCCCGGAAACAGCCACTTTTCCGGTTTATACTTCTTGACGTATTCTTTAAACGTTTCCAACGCTACTTCAGAAAGAATTGTATAGCGATCCTTTCTTCCCACCCCTCATTCTGATTAACCGCCTTTTCAAATCAATGTCCTCAACTCTAAGCTTTACAACCTCTCCAACTCTTATCCGGCAGAATACATGAGCATTAAAATCAGCCTGTGCTTGATATTGTTAACAGAAGAACAGAATCTTTGAAACTTCTTCCTGACTTAAAACGACGGGCAGCTTTTTATCCTTTTTCGGCCTCTTTATTTCATAAGCGAATCTCCGCTTTAAAATCTCACCATAGTAAAACTTTAACGCATTTATTGCTATGTTCAAAGTTGAAGCCGAACAGCCCTTCCTCTCAGCCAGATAATACAGGTAATCTCTCACGTCTTCATTTGACACCTGATAAGGTGTTTTCTTGCTGTATTTCAAAAATTCTTTATTGTAGTGCAGATAAAGCTTTACCGTTCTCCTGCTGTACTTTCTTGCTATGAGTTCTTTCTCAAGTTCGTAGAGCCAGATGGATGGATCCACCTCAACCTTTTCTCCATCAAATGCCGACAAAAGATTCTTCAATTCTGAGTAAGGAACGCTCCAGTATTTCCCATCGGGATGCCATCTGTAGCCTTTAACAGTTTTTATCTTTGCAGTATAATCAGGATTGTACGGGAATTTGACTATAATGTTATTATTACCTTTCTCAATTCTTATCTTTTTTTCACAAGATGAAATCTCTTGTGCACTTTTTACAAAGCTATATTTCATACAACTCTTTACATGATTGAATAATTAAAAAGCTTACGCCACAAAAGAGATATGAGCTGATAGGAACGCTCATCGAAGAAATAAAGCTGAGAAAGTATTCCTACCAAACTGGCAAAGCCTATACCCCGGTTGTGAAAAGATTGAACAATCAGAGCTTTGGTTAGACGGATGGTTTGTTTACTACAACCTCTTAAGACCTCATCTGAACTTGAAAGGTAAAACACTGCTGAAGCTTGTGGAATTAATTTGAAAATAAAAACAGTTGGGAGGATTTGATAATAGAGTCAACGTGTTATCAAACCATTGACAAGGCCTTTCTCCAATGAAGCAGAAATGAAAACTTACTGATTTATTTTACATCCTACCAACAATACGCTGATATTACTCCCTTTTCACAGGTTTTTTATAGCAATAGGAATCTCTTTGACTGAATGCAGAGCGAAAAGCCAGTCAAAATAAGATACCCTGAAATCGACTTCTTCAGAGGAACAGCTCTGATAATGATGCTGGTCTCGAATTTTGTTACCGATCTGCAGTACTTTTTCTCCTACTCGGATTTTGAAAGCTTTTGGTATTGGTTTGCAAGAATCACAGCGGGAATGTTCATCTTCATTTCAGGTCTCTCGCTCTGGATATCTCATTTCAGGAGAAGTGGTATTAACAGGTATTTCAGAAGGTTTGCAAAGCTTTTCGGTCTTGGAATGGCGATAACCTTGGTCACGGAAATATTTCTCCCAGAAGGAACGATATACTTCGGCATTTTACACTTTCTTGGTGTTGCAAGCCTTCTTGGAATTCCTTTCCTGAGATTGGGAGCAGTGAATCTCTTTCTCTCGCTCCTTTTTTTTGCAGGAGCATTTTTCGTCAATAACCTTCATTCAGGCTCCCTGCTTCTTCTCCCTGTTGGTATAACTCCGGATGTTTTTTTCACATTTGATTATTTTCCCCTTTTTCCATGGTTTGGAGTTTTCCTTCTTGGAATCAGTGCAGGAACCATATTTTATCCTGAAGGCAGGAAAAAGCTGAACTTTGAATTTCCCAGGAACAGGGGGATGAGTTTTGTAGAATTTCTCGGGAAGAACACTCTGAAGATCTATCTCGCTCATCAGCCTGTTTTCGTTTTGACTCTGCTTGCCGTCTCGGGTGGGAGACTTGAGGGGATAGTTTTGCCCTGGTGATGGGAAGTGATTAAATATCCCATACTCGTAGTCTGAATGTGAATTTCAAGGTTAAAGTTTTGGGGGAGGTTTTTGAGAAGCTTGAAATCATAAAATCCAGTATGGGAGAGTTTGAAAGGTGCGGAGTTCTATTTGGGAAAGCTCATGGAAACGAAGTGCAAATAACTGATATTGCTGAGATAGAGAATGTAAAAAAATCTCCGGTTGAGTTCGAGCTTGATCCACTTCAAACTCTGAAGGCGTTTGAAAGGGCTGAGGAATCGGGTATTGATGTTGTGGGAGTGTGGCACACCCATCCATCATGGATTGCGTATCCATCAAAGAAAGATATGGAGGGGATGAAGATATACCCCGGTATATGGATTGTAATCTCCAAAAGCGAGGTAAGAGCTTATTTCGGCGATGAAAAGGGGTTTGTGGAGGTGGAATTAAAAATTACGGGCTCTCCTCGATAACTTCTTTTTTCTTCTCAGCCCTCTTGAAAACATCCTTGACAATCACTATGTCTCCAACAGCCTTAACAAGCCTGTAGGGGATTATCACACCATTTGCCCTTGTTTCAACGAGCAATCTGTTAACATCGATCAATGCCAGTCCTTTTACCTGCCTTGCATCAACATCAACGGCAAGATCTGCAATCCTGCCAACGTATCTACCTTCATCGGTGTAAACTCTCAATCCAAGTATGGAAGAAATCTCACCTATCATTACAACCCACCAATCATCCATGGGACTCATTATATATTAAAATTTTCACTTCTGATTTTGCAATTCGGCGTACTTCATAATGTCAGATAGAGAGCTAAAAATTGCTCAAATGGGTTTCTGTTTCTGGAAATGACTGT
The DNA here is from genome assembly GCA_027019885.1 of Geoglobus sp. Taxonomy (GTDB): domain Archaea; phylum Halobacteriota; class Archaeoglobi; order Archaeoglobales; family Archaeoglobaceae; genus Geoglobus. The sequence continues at coordinate 397 of JALUWC010000066.1, read as the reverse complement.
AAAAGCAAACTACTGGAATTTCACGATGCATATCAAAAATTAATGAACAAAAATTTATCCAGAGAGTTAAGTGAGCAATTACTCGACATAAAGTATGGAGAAGGGATTGGAAATTCTCAAAGCACTGACATTTACCCCTTCAAAGCTCAGGATTATTTCTCCGCTGACAGTCCATTATTTGAATTAGGACTTTAGACTTCTTACCTCTATACCGCTATTTCATAGATCTTTTTCAGACTTTTCAGTTTCACAACATGCTCGGCATCTCCCTTAGCTATCACCCTGAAAGCGTGCCGTATCATATTTTTGTAGAACTCACAGTAGTAGCTCTTTTCATACATCGTTCCATGCTCGGAATAAATTTCAGCAGGACATGGATTTCCGCAGATATTTTTGA
>JALUWC010000065.1 GCA_027019885.1 Geoglobus sp. | reverse complement strand
ACGGACCACCAGGTGAGGTTCTTCTCTTCTAAGTCCTTCTCCACCGGCTGAGGCTTCGTAGCGTACTCCTGGGCATGTGCCACGCTCATCCCCAGGATGAGCAGTGCCAAAACGCTCGCCCTCATGCAGAGCGAAAGCTTTCCCACCATGCCCGCCTCCGCATCCTCCCTGGCTACAGCTTAAAATCAAACTCCTGGTATTTATAACTTCTGGTAATTCCGGCGGGAGGTGTCCAAATAAGGGGAAACCTATAATCGGCGGCTGATTTTCCCTCATCTGCTTGATATGCTTCAGCAGAACAAGCTACCGCAGGACAGCGAAGGTTTTATCCTTTTAGAAAACAACCAGGAGTTCTGTGCATTACCTGGTAACCAGATTCAAAGAAAGGGTCAGAGTGAGTATGGTGAAGCTGCTCTGAAGCAGGCGAACTTCTTCGCCTATACCTTTATGCTCTACTACAATCACCTGAGGTGAGGCAATGTTATTTGGACAGGTCTTTTTTGTTATAACGAAAAAGTTAAATACTAAAAAATGTTATAACGCTTCATGATGGAGATCGTCAGGAATGTGTTTTTCGATGATGGTAGAGTGATATTGAAAGGTCTGTCGGAAAGGAAAATTCTTCAGATGCTCCCTGAAGAATTAAGCAATGCTGAACTGAACTCGGAAAACTTGGTAATTCCTGTAAAATCACAGGAAGAAGCTCTTGACGTTTACGTTAAAGTTGTCGATGCAATTAGGCTTACTCATTACCTTGAAAGGCTTGGTTTTTCATATAGAGAAGTTTTTGGCTACGGCTTTCTGATTTACCTCTCAAAATACAGAGATGGAATGGAGAAGGAGGTTCTTGGTAATCCCCTCAGCAAAAAATACGATATAGTCACTCTTCCAAACCGGGATGGCTACTATTACTCAACATTCTACGGAATCGACAATGTAAACCTCTCGGCAATGCTTGTAGTTGGTAATCTTTATGCGAGAGAGTTGCTCGAAATTGTTGAAGCCAGCCCCAGCCTTATGGAGCTACTTGATCTAAAAAGGATTTCTGAGAATGTGCTGAGGCTTGAAAGACTTGGCGAATCAAGACTGGCAAATATAGCGAAAAATCTGAAGAAAATTGAGAGCATGGAAGACACGGTAAAGAAGATGCTCGCCGTCAGATTCGCTTTCTCCTGCAAGCTTGCAATCGCTGGCAATGTTGAGCATGAAGAGGCTCAGAAGATCAGAAAGCTCGGGAATGGTTTGTGCGTTTATCTCAGCAGGAATTTGAGAGATATGATCGGCATTAAAGAGGGCGATGCCGTTTCTGTCAGGGTTGTTTCAGGAAAGATTTTTATTGAAAAAGTTTAGTGGATGATGAGAATGAAACAAAAAGAGATGGACAGGCTTGAAATCGTGGAAAAATACATTATTTTACTTCTCGGAATAGTTGACAAGCCTGTCCCCTCAATTCTGCATCTGGAAAAGGAGATGTTCATTTTGAGCAGGGCCAATCCTACTGTGGCGAAGTTCGTCTCCTTTATAAAGCACTACAAAGGTCCCTACTCCGACGTGCTGAAGGAACTAATAGATTCTCCTCTTTACCATAAGGACGCATACAAAGTAGTTAATGATAGAATAATGCTGACTTCCAAGGGGAAAGAAATATTTGAAAAAATTGTAAAGAATTACGAAAAAGACAAAAGGTTTCGACAGCTTCTCGGAACTCTCAAAATGATCAGAGAGCTTTACGACAGACTCTCGGATGAGGAACTTCTTTTGCTCATATACATAACCTACCCAGATTTCAGAGAGAAGTCTAACGTCTCTGACAAATTGCTGGCTCCGGAAAAACGTGAAGAGATTGCTCGAAAGCTGTTGAAAAAAGGTCTGATAACTGAGAAAAGATACAGGGAGATCGTGGAATATGATGCGGGTAATACCTGATACTTCGTTTTTCATCTGCTTTCTCGATGACATCAAAAAGCCCGAACTTCTTATCAGGATCTTCAATTCCAACAAATTTGCATTGGTAGTAGGTAAAATAGTTCATGAAGAGCTAAAGAGATCTGAGAACTATCTTAAAATAGAATCTATCCTGAACAAATCAGAATTTTATGATTACACTCAATTTGGAGAGATTATAAGACCATTTATGTCACTTGAAGAGATTTCCAAGGGGGAACACGAAGTCATAGCCATCGCATACATCCTGAATTTTCTTGGATACGAAATAATTTTCATACTGGACGACAACGATGCTAGGAACTTTGTATTGAGAAGTTTAAAGAAAATATCTAACAGAATGATTGGGACTATAGGATTTGTGTGCCGATGTTGCTGTCACCACAAAATATTTAATAAGGAAGAGGCAAGATTAATTCTAATAATGATAAAAAATTCAAACTTCAGAGTGAAAAAAGAAATATTGGAGAGAGCCATAGGTGAGATCGAGGGGTGTTGATGAGTACCGTTATTGATGTCAAAGAATACATCCCAGATAAATATTCGGAGTTTAACATAAGGAGATTTAAAGTTGGAAAAATCAGAATTGAGAAACCAACTAAAGTATTGGATGCTAAAACAATCTCATTACGAGTTTTTCAAAATTACGAAAAAGAGTTTGACGTTAAAATATTTGAATCATCAATTTATGTTCAACAAAACACAATTGAACGGATTTTAAATGAAAATGACAATAAAGCTGTGGCAAATCACTTTAAGTTCAGAAGGTGGATGAAAGAATACAATTTCGCAGTAACTACAACTTTGCAGTTCAATCCCATTAGAGAATATAGCCTCAAAAAAGTGCAAAGGTATCTCAGATACGTTTACGAGTATTCAAATCCTTTCGTTTTTGCGCCCAACATTAAAATTGAGAAGTACAAAAAATTTGGTAAGAAGAATGTAAAAGTCACTACCGCTGATTTAAAAGACTATATTCAGTTTGTTGATGAAATTGTAGAGTTTCTCGATAAAAGAAACAGTAAACCCATTTTTGTGCCAATTTCGCTCAGGTTTGGTATCAATGACCTTGTAAGGTTAATAAATCATTACTTGCAGCAAGAATACAAATGCTTGTGGATTGACTTTGAGGGTACCCCCGTATCTGAAACCAGAATTGCCAGACTAAGGGTTATTTTTGATGAGGTAGAGGAGAAAGAGGAGCTTGAAAACACCGTGGTTTACGCTACAAATATCAGAAGGGAAATAATCTCTAATATTGCGGATCCAAAGAGCCCTGCTTCAGATGTATTAACATCCCTGATTGGTGCAAATGTGATCGGAACTAATAGGGAACCTCGGAGACCGCAAGAAGCAAAAAAAGAAAAAGAGATAGATAGGAGGGATCTTCTTAAACACAAAGCCCGACTCTTTGATCCACAAACATACTACTATTTTAAAGTTCTCGATTACATAGGAGAGGAAGAGAGAAGATCAACCCTTTTAAGGAAAGACGTAAATACGATAGAAAATGCAAAACGACTCGGTCTTGAATTTGATTTACAAGCCAACTTCTTCTTAGATAATGGCACCATTAAGGATTACGTATCTTCAAAACCTATGTTAAATGAGTACAAAAATGGAGAATTGCTATCCACGCTCTTCCCACAACAGGTTAGCCTGAAGGAATGGTACTGAAGTTTTAAAGCAAAATTACAAAATAATATTAGGGTCCTCTCTCAACTCACCACTCAGCAAGCCTTTGCAGAGCTTCTTTCTCTATAAAACCGAGTGAAACAACCACGCCCACCAAAAGTACATTCAGCGCGACGAATTTTTTCACGGAGCGCTTGGTATAGCGGTGCATCTTGTGGAGAGCGTTACTCGGGTGGGTCTGAGCTACTCCACGGTAACGCTCTTCGCCAGCGCCCTGGGGCGGTCCACGTTCCTGCCCAGCCTGAGGGCAACGTGGTAGGCTATGAGCTGGAACGCCGGGGCGAAGAGCAGCGGGGTAAGCAGCT
>JALUWC010000064.1 GCA_027019885.1 Geoglobus sp. | reverse complement strand
CCTACCGGAGAACCTCATCATGACTTCAACGATGGTGTTCAGTTTTATAGGGGTCGATGAGGTGTGATTTTCATGGACATTATAACCGCCTTCTATCGGTTGTCCATCCTGTTCATGCCTGTGTATTATTCCATCAAGGATCGCTGCAATATGTTGGTTACATCTCATCCTGTTCTTACAAGACTGTAACATCCCGCTCTCTGACAAGAACACACTGCCACACCCCTTCAGTTTCCTGAGAACTCCTCTTGTTCTTACATCATCAATCCCATTCTCCTCGACAGTTTTCATCATTTCATTTTCAGATGCATCCATAGGCGTGAGGCTCTCAACAATATGCTTATGACCGCTATCTTGTCCCTTTTGGTTTCGAGGGTTTCTGTGATGTGGTCTATGCTCTCCCGTTACAGGCTCTCAGGACACTCTTGGATATTTATGTGATGGCTGTACCTTAATGCTTTCCTCGTTCACCTGAAGCTAAAAATATGCTGATTTCTGCATTTTCACCACAACTGGACTGAGCGCAGCAAGTCTCGTTTGCACACTCAACATTTATGTTTTTCAGTCCTGCTTCTTTTAACCACCGTTTGATGTCTTCCCTCTCGAAACCCATCCACCTGTCGTGATGCTCAATCTTCAGAAATTCAAAATCATGTTTGTCCATATCTGTAACAACGAGCTTTCCCTCAGGTTTCAGAATCCGGGTCATTTCCTTTATCGCCTTCAGTGGAAAATCCAAATGATGGAGACACATGTTTGAAAAAACATAATCTACAGCTTTATCTGTGATTGGCAGGTTTTCCGCATCTCCCACACAGTATTCAATTTCCCGAGAAGACCTGAGTTTCTTCCTCATCTCCGTCAGCATCATTTTAGATCTGTCAACAGCAATCACCTTCACTTCTCTGCGAATTAGCCCTTCGGTAATAAAACCTGTGCCTGTTCCGATGTCTGCAGCTATTCTGCCCTTCCTCACATCAGCTATCCTCAAAGCTTTATCCCTGACAGCTTCTGAAAATAAGCTTTTACGCATTTCATCCCAATGAGGTGCCACCTGATCAAAATAATCTCTGGCTCTCATATTTCTTCACTCTTTGATTTTGTGAGATATATGTTTGAAAAGAATACATAAATCTTGTGTGATCAACGTTTTATAGTAAAAATGTAAAACACCGTGCTTGGAAAAACCTCTGGCAAAGCCATTTTCTTCTTTTCTGGCAGTTTAATCATTTTCTTGAGCTTGTGGTAGTAAATTCTTACATACAGCTATGTTTTTTCTTGTTTGCATTTTCTCCAGAATTGTGAATGGTAGAGATTCAATTAGCTACAAAACGATTGAAACCCGGATTGTTTTTCAGACTCCTTGGGGAAAATTACAGGTGGCTCAAAGAAAACATTATAAACAGCTCTTGATTGATAGATTCGCTGATATCTCGTGTCTGTTTGAAAATTAAGCCCTATGCATCTACTGTTCATCCAAAAGAAGTTTGTGGGAAGCGGGGGTTGCCGAGCGGTCAAAGGCGCTGGATTTAGGGTCCAGTGGCGCAGGCCTTCGTGGGTTCGAATCCCACCCCCCGCATCGATCAATCCTGAGAACCTCCATTAGTGTGTGTTTTGCATTCTGAATATGCTCGATCAAAGGCTGTTACTAAAAAATGGTTGAAAAGAACTTGGCTAAGGAAACGTGCCGAGGGCGGGACATATATGTTCGAGTGTAGCTCCTTTCCATCATGACTTAAACACAGGTCTCCACCTTAATATCTCTTTTTGTTTAACATATATCTATGTCAAGGGAAGAAGTTGAGGAACTGTATGAGAAGCCTCTGGGATGGTGGTTTGCCCTCTACAACTATTTCGGAAGGAGGCGAGGAGCATGAATGATAGATGCAGAGAAGTATCTGAGCTGGCTCAGGGGGGAGTAGCTTGGGAAAGCTTGGGGAGGTAGCAGAACCAAATCACATCATAATCCGTGTCAAAGAGAAAGGGAAAGACACGGAAAACGTCCCATTTCTGATGCGGTTTGATATGGCTAAGCTGATCAGTGAAAATAAGCTGAACATCTTCCGTACAGGTGGACATTATTACCTGGTCATCGATAAGTTTGAGGTTGGACTTCCACTTTCGGCACTGAAGGAGATTGTGGGGCTTGCTCTTGCAATGATGCCACAGGAAGAGGTTAAAAAATTAGTGGAAGAGTGGGTAAATTTTTAACTCCACCTCTTTCTTAACATGAAACTCCCCAGCAAAGCAATCAAACCGCCTATTACCTCAAATCCTGGTGTTTTCCCTGCCTTCACGTTTATTTTTACATTTTCCTCAGCAATCTTTCCTCCAGCCTGAACTACTATCTTAGCCTCATAGGTCAGAGGAGGCAGATTATCGGGTAGAGTGTATTTGAATTCATTCTCAATGGGTGGATTCTCAAGAATTATGCCTGGAAGCTCATACTCCTTCTTGAACCCTGCTGCCGAGAGGACTATTTTGATGCTTGCTTTGCCCTTCCAGTCCTTGGGTTTCCACTCAACCTTTATTTTGAGGTTTACACTCTCTCCAGGAGATGCTGTGATCGTGCTTGGAGCTATGCTCAGGTTTAGCGACTGAAGATTCATTTCCTTTGTCTTGTTAACAGCAGACTTTTCAGGTGTATGTTTCTGAATCTGCGGGTTCAGGCCCAATGCAACATTTTTTATCATATTGAATGCCTTTATGATTTCCTTTGCCTGATCAATGGGCAGGCTTTTGTTCTCAAATTGCCTGTATCTCTCAAAAACGATTATCGCTGGTTTATTTGGGAGGGTGTTGTTTACCATGCTGGCTGACACAACAACACCCTTAACAGTGTATTTTCCATCAAAGTGGACAAGATCTGTTATCCCTCCATAGGCCTGTTTAAAGCCAGTAACACCAAATCCAAGAATAAAACCGTCTGGTGGGATATTTAAAATTGTCATTGGCTCAAAGTAGGCATCGAGAGGGAATGTCCTTGCAGGAGGGAAAGCCAATGAGATTGCATCTCTTATGCTTATGTCCTCTGCAAGATTGTAAATATCCCTGAGTTCCACAACTTTCCCGTAATATTCCTCAGGATTTGAAAGAATATCATCCAGATTCGCCCTCTCAGAATGCATTTCAACCTCCTCGACCATCAAAATCATACCACGCTCCGAGATGAACTTGTCTATATATCCAGGGAGCAAAACTCCAGCCAGATTCGCCGGAATGACCAAGCCTTTTATCTCGGCATTCACAGCCTTCCAGTAAGCCTGTGTTATGACATTATCCCCCAAAAAACCGTTCTGAAATCTGAATGTTGAGACTCCCGCAAATCGTGTGATATTCTCAATACTATTTCTGTCAGGGTTTTTGAGGAATTCTCTGCCTTTATCCAATATTTCTCTGGCAAAGCTATTGAATTCAATTGGAGCTGTGCTTACTGAGCCTATGCAAATCGGAGAATTTAACGAGTCAATTTTGAAAGAGATTTCCCTGAACGGACCGCTAACAACTATCTCCTTTCCAGCATAAGAGGCGGGATTGCTAACAAGACCCTCAGCACTAACCTCTTCCGGTTCAAGTCTCCTAATCTCCTCAACCTCAAAAAGCGTCCAGGATTTATCCTTGAATTTAACCTCAGAATTCAGACTGTATCCCTTTATTTCATAATATCCGCTCCTTTCAACATTTATATCTCCGTAAAGAACAAGATAATGCACCCCATCGGTGAAAAAGGCTATCGGGCTTATCGGTTTCACACCTCTGACCTTCTCTATTAATTTTGATACACCGAGTTCCTTCATGGGAATTGGGTCCATCGAGCCTCTGATGATGAATTCATTTATCAAATCCCCCTTGAATACCAATCCCCTGTATTCTTCAACCTTTGGTGTTTTTTCAGGAGTTGGAGTTCCTTCAGGTGGTTTCTCATGGATTGGACTCTCCCTCACAGTCAGAGAGAGACTTACAGCTGGAGTGTACCCGAATTTGCTCGCTCCGATAACATAAATACCCGGCGAGTCAAAAACGTAGCCTATCTTACCATTCTCACCCGTCTTGCCTATCTCCACCCCGTTAACATAAACTGTAACACCCTGCACTGGGCTGTTTGTAATAGAATCAGTTACCTTGATCTCAACCTCTTCTCCCACCATTGCGGTCTGCGGGACCTCAATCTTGAGCACTCCGATGCCGGAGGCTGGAACAATTGTCAGCAATAACAGCAGCACCACAGCACCAAAAACAAGGTGTTTTTGGGACATGTAATTTTGTATTTAAAAAACTTATTTAAAAGTTATTGATTGGCTATACAATTGGGAGGGATTGAGACCAGACAGTATGTATTTAATAGAGGTACAAAAGCCGTAAAAGCTTGATTTTTAAAGATTAGATTTATGAAACCTCTGAATTAGTTTTTCAAACTTTTCAGGGAATCTATCCCAAATTGTAACAGGTAAACGCATCAATTTCCAAATATCAGCCACTAAATCCTCCATTCCATATGGATATATTTGGGACTTAAATTTTAAAATAAACCCTCCAGACTTCTTCATTTCTTCAAATTGGACTGCTGGTGCATTTCTCAAAAACATGAACTCTGTAGAACCAGTACGTAGACTTTATCCATGTACTTTCCGAAAGCATTAATAACTCCTTATAGGCTCCACAATTATGTTAGATCAAACTGACAGAGTAATGATCTTCATCGATGGCTCAAACCTGTTTCATGCCTGCAAAGCGTTCAGACAGGGATTCAAAATAGATTACGAAAAGCTCAGAGATGTTATAGCTGCTGGAAGAAAGATGATAAGGACATACTTTTATGCCTCCTTTAATCCAGAAAATAAAGAAATAAAAGAGAGACAAACCAGATTTTATAACGCTCTACAAGAGAAGGGTTTCCATGTTGTGACAAAACCATTGAGAAAAAGAAATGATGGCTTAATTGAAAAAGGCATAGACATTGCTTTGGCAGTAGATATGCTTTCTTTGGGTTTTCACAAAGCCTATGATGTCGCTATACTGGTTAGCGGCGATGGAGACTTCATCCCTGCTGTAAAAGTAATTAAATCTCTAGGGTTGAGAGTTGAGGTTGCAATGTTCAGGAACGCTCTGAATCCAGATTTGAAAAGAATCGCAGATAGGTTTATAGCACTTGATGAACTGGCTGATAAAATTGAGAAGAAATAGCTCTTATTGCGGGTGGCCGGCCCAGTAGGATAAGTCTACGAGGGCCGTCTTGGGGGAACGCCCCCGCCACCCGCAGAGGTCTTATCAATTAGTAGTTGAATGCAACTACTATTTATGGATTGTGGTAAATCCTTTAAACATTCATGGAATTTACTTCTCATCTCCAGAATACAAATACTCCCCAGCCTCCCTCTCAAACTTCTCATCCTCAGAGACTCCTTCCCTGTAAACTCTTTCTATCTCTTCGAAGGTTAAGGTGTTCTTCACCTTGGATAAACAATCAACTCAATGTTCTTCGCCAACGCAGAGTTGCTATGGTGGCTTCTTTTCTGTGGGTCGTAGTAGTAAAGGACAACATAGGGGTACATGCTGGCATATTTTGTTGCTTGGCCAATGCCCCGGTCTGCATCACCCGAGCCCCGGATGTACTTCAACTCAACCGCCACGACACCTCCAACGACAATGTCTGGTTGCGTCGTTTTCCCCTTTGAGACCGCTATCGTCTGCGGCACCACCTCTATTTTCTTGCTCTCAAACTTTCCTTGCAGAAGTCCGAGGACATACAGCTCGAGTTCGTCCTCGCTCTTCACCTTGGGTGGCGTAACTTTCTTCAGGAGCTTGACGATTTCCTTGAAGAGTTTTGAAGCGTCAACATCTTGTTCGCGCCTCTTTTGTTTGGTTTCGGCTTTAGGCTTGGTATCGCCTTTTTTCTTTTCTTTTGGCCCAATCTCCGATTCGAGAACCTTGGCCAAGTCAGACGGTCTGGTATTCGAGACAATCAGACTGATTAGCTCGTCCTTGTTTCCGGATACCGGCAAACCGAAAATTCGTGCGATTTCTTTCAACTGGTCTTTTTTCAATTGTGATAGGATTTCTGTTGCATTTTTACGAGTTAGTCTGGCCATTTGTCACACCTCTACATAATTGTAAAGTATTATCAGTTTGTGGTTGAAATCTTACTTAAAAGTTACTGATTAGTTCCAACACGGTTTACCTACTTCTCGTCGGAGTGTAGGAATTTTTCAACCTCTTTTTCAAATTTCTCTTCCTCAGAAACACCCTCATTATATACTTTTTCTATTTCTTCCAACAGCTCCAATATGCGTTCTCCAGTTGGTGTGAGGATATAAACAGGATGTCTTTTATCGAGGTCATACTTCACTTCGACAAATTTTAGCTCGATTAACTGGTTTATTCTCGAATTAAAAGCCCCTGGTGATAACGGGCTCTCTTTTTGGAGTTCAGAATATCTTTTTTCTTTACCCTTCATCAACTTCAGAATTTTTACAGCAACTTCGTCTATATAGTCAAAGATACCACTTTTCTTTTTTGGCATTAAGCATTGTTTGGTTGAACAATCTTAAATTCTACCTTAGTTTTTCCAAGTTTTATGGCAAGAAACAATATATTACTTATAATAACGAAAGTATTAAATACGAGATATTGCTTAGAATATCTAAGTAAAACATAGGAGGTATGAGGTATGGCCCGTGGTAGAGATGAAGCAAAGTCGGTTATGATACGGGTGCCGAAGGGCATGTACCGGGAAATCGAAGAACTCGTCAAGAGAGGGTTCTATAGGGCTCCTGCCGACTTCTTTTACGTTGCAGGCCAGAAGGAGCTCGAGAGGATCAGAAACAACGGCATGAGATCTGTTCTCATCGACACAGACGGCGATTGCGAAGTGATTCAGGAGGGTTAGTCATGGAGAAGACGGTTGCTGAGAAGATCGCCGTCGAACTCGAGAAGATTTCCAGAGCCCTTGAGAACATCCCTACTCATGGATTCATGAGACAGCTGCTGATCATCTACCTGAAGGAGAAGACCGGTCTTGGTAAGCAGAAGATCGAGGCTGTTCTTGACGGGATTGCCGAGTTCACGAAGGAGCTCCAGAGGGAGTTCGAGACAGGGGAGGTGGAGAAGAAATGAGTTCGGTGGCGATCCAGATACCCAGACCCCAGCCCATGACCGACGAGCAGTTTGAGAGGCTCGCCAGCGAGTTCATCGACTGGCTCGAGACAATTCCAGAGCAGCTGAGGTTCAGGGAGGAGCCTGAGATGATCGCACTGATGTTCCTGGCACACAAGTTCAGAAGGGGGGAGCTGACGTGATTGCTCTGAAATTCTCTGGCGAGGATCTTGTTGAGGCTGTCAGGGAGATCTTTACCTGCAGAACATGCAACAAAGAGGGGATGATTCCAAATCCATCTTTTGAGGCTTGCAGAAAGGATGGAGAAAGCTGGGACTGCAACTCCTGTTACTATCGTGATGAATGTGATGAAGGTGAGATCATAATCTGCCCGGACTGCCAGGGAGAGGGTTACGAGAGGCTGAGCTGGGAGGAATTCTTCAGGAGGCTGATGGAGGATGCAGACAACCCTTGAGGGCAAAACCATAGGCAGGTGCAGGGTCTGTGGGAGAACCCTGACAGATCCTGAGAGTGTTGCTCTTGGTATTGGACCTGTGTGCAGGCAGAGGGAGGTAAAATATGCCTAGAAGGTCAAACCTCTGGGCAAATGTTGAACAAATAATTCTCCAGCACTATGATGAGTTAAAGAACAGAAGAATCAGGGGAAGCTACTATATAGTCAGAGAATACCTCACCCAGAGACTGAAGGAAGGGAAAATCACAGAACAGGAATTCAACCACTTTCTCTCAGCCCAAGGCTACGCAACCTACAGAGATGACTTATGGCCGAGCATTGAGAAACAATATGGGCTTGAAAGACCTGAAGCCAAGCCAATCGGTATTATTTACGATAGGGGCGTTGAAAGACCCATCAGCGAGTTCGAGAAGGTGTATTACAGGGCAAGAGGCTTCATATTCGTTGAGAAAGCTGATGAAGCTGAAGATTTGAAAGAGCTAAGCTACCATGGATGGGCAATTGTTGCGGGACAGGGTTTCTCAACACGCTTGATGAGGCAGCTTTTCAAGCTGGATGGCAGGCCAGTTTTAGCATTACATGACTGCGATACAGCAGGAGAATGGATCTACAGGGTTTTTGATGTAGGGAGCAGGAGAACCAACCACCTTAAGCTATGGCTTGAGAACGTAATAGACCTTGGACTGCATGAGGATGACGCCAGCTTGCTGGCATTACCTACCCAGCCTGAAGCCGGCAAATTCAAGAAGTTCAGGAATGAAAGGGTAGAACTTTCGGCATTGTCTGTTCTTAAAGTCAGATGGGGCGTAGAAAACCCAGTTTTGGCCTATACGATTGCGAAAATGAGAAAACTCGGTATAAGAGTAACTCCAACACCTGAAGAAGCAAGAGATTTGCTCAAAGACATTGTTGAGGAGAGGGTTAAGGAGGCTTTCGAGGAGCTGAGCGACAAGCTCTGGGAACTCTTCACAATTCCCGCCACAGCTGCGTCAAAATTTGCGGATGAACTGAGTTATCCAGATGCAGAGATAGTGGACGCAGAAGTTCCACAAATAGCTGACATTGATTTAGACTTTGATGAGCCAATTAAAAGGCTAAAAGAGGTTCTAGAGAAAGAATTTGAAAAAATAAAGCCAGATGTAATTGAAAAAGCACAAAAAGCAATAGATGAGGCTGAGTTACTGGACGAAGATGAGTATGAGCAGAAGATAATTTCTAAACTAAGCGATTCTCGTATCCTTTCTGCTATTGCCAAGCTCTCGACTCCCAAGGAGGCTGATGCCTGATGTCTCCATGCCATAACTTCACCCGCTGGAGCCCCATCAGATGTGCTCTCCCCAATCCAAGGATCTGCAGGCACTTTGATGTCAAGGAGTATGTCTGCAGTATGCCCTGGAGGAAGACGAGGGTGGTGGTCTGATGCCTAAGTATTCTCTGGAGACCTGCCCAAAACGCCCTCAGATTATCGGAGACCTCTACAAGTTCATGAACGAGACGCACTGCGTGAAGTGTAACCTCGAATGTGAGGTCTGGGGAAGGTGATTCCCGTGCTCGTCTGTCATGTCTGCGGTAATGTCGGCTGTTTCGAGCCGATTGACTTCATCCACTTTACCTGCTGCACCTGTGGTAATATTGTTGTGGTTCCCGAACCCATGAGGAGGGGTTCCGATGTTCTCAAAGGGGGTCAAGATGTTTCTCCTTAACGTTGGCTTTTCCTGTCCCGACATCTGCAAGGATCTCCACGGCAGGTTGTTCTGCCTTAATGGTGGATTTTGCGGACCTCGAAACTGCAGGAGGTGTGGAAGGTGAGGTTTCACTCTATAATGGCTCAGACTAATGCAGTAATAGGGTACCAGGAAGAAGCTGCATACGTGCACATCCCTGAATGCAGACTGTCTGCCTTCATGAGGATTTGCAGGGCTGTAGTTGAGGAATTTGGAATTTCTGAGGATGAGATAATGGTCAGCACCCATCATGCTGATCGTAAATCATGGATCAGGCTCACAGTCCCGTTCGGGGCTGAAAAGGAGGTGATGGAAGAAGAAAAGGAGGAAGTTGTGGATTCAGATGTTGAGGTTGAAGAAGGTCCTCAACAGAAAGAGGACTATGTGAGGCTCACGGACAGGGTGATGTACAAGGTGGAGAATGGAGAGCTAATTTTCGTCTACGAAAACAACGGGACAAGGCATAACCTCTTCAGGGTGGACATGCAGAAGATCTATGATCTCTATGATGAGCTTCCGGAAAAGGCTGATAGAAGAACTGTTGCTGAGGTTCTCGAGAGGTTGAAGGTCAAGGTTCCTGCAAGCTATGTTAACTATCTGATGCAGTTCTTGGCCAGCTACCCTGTTTTCAGTGCTGAGCTTGTGAAGGAGAAGGGCAGGAACTACCTGTTGAAGAGGGATGGCAGAGTCACAGAGATGAGGGACAAGCTCGCTGTTGAGAGGGAGGTAATAGGAACACCCTGGGAGGTTGCCTGATGCAGACCACTGACGGGAGGTTTAGGTTCGTCAGGGCCGACAGATTGCTGGAGGAGAGACAGAGGAGGGTGGTGAAGGCGAGGGTTGATGCACAATGAAGCTCCACTCTGTCATCCTCGATATAGAGACGACAGGCTTGGATCCATTCAGTGACCGCATAGTGGTAATTGGTGTCCTGAAAGGCAAGGATGTGAGAGTTTTCACAGATGAGGAGGAGAGTAAAATTCTCAGAGACTTCTACGACTACATCCTGGATGATGAAGACCCTCTACGCACCCAGGTCCTCATAGGTTATAACATCCAGAACTTTGACATCCCGTTCATAACTGCAAGAACGCTCAAATGGGGCTACCTTGTAGAGGCTGGCCTTCTCAGAAGAATGTATAGAGCCGACCTTATGACCATCGTCACCCGTTATCTGAATACCAAGAACAGAAATCTGAGCCTTAGAGCAGTTGCAGAGTTTTTTGACATCGAGGTCAGCGATGACGTTTCTGGAGCCGATGTTCCGAGGCTCTGGGAAGAGAGGAACTTTGGTCCGATAATAAAGCACTGTCTTTCCGACCTCTCTGTAACCGGCCAGGTCTTTGAGAGGCTTCGCTATTTGGTAGAGCACAATATAGAGAGACGCTACGAGCTTGATGAGATTGTGCTGGAGGCTGATGCTCCATGACCTCCGATATGCGAGTCTTCTCCTGCTTTGATTGTGATCACTCTAATCCCTGTGTCTTCATCATCCCAAACGCCAACAGCGACTCCAATCCACAATTCTGCCCGTTCGAGGGTGAGGCTAACTGGAAGGAACTCGTGCCCTATGACGAGGTGTGAGGTCTGCGGCATGGAGCTCGGAAACCGTAAGAGGTTCTGCAGCCAGAGGTGCAAGTCCATAGCGCAGACCAGGGAGTATCAGATCGTCAGGGAGATCAGGAGGACGGGTAGAATTACCTTCGTCCAGCTCATGGCCATCGTCGAGGAGAGGTTCGGGAAGTGGAACCTCGATGAGAGGGTCGCCAAGGTCATCAGGGTTGCCAAAGAGACTAAAGAGACGGGAAAGGTGGAGGTCGTTGTCCAGTGATGGGTGTATACTCGCTGTATACAGTTGAGGTGTATACAGGCTGTATACTGTATACACCTGACGAGAGAGTGTGCCCCTGCTCTGCTGACTTTGAATATAAGGAGGTGATGATAAAAATCCTGAGAAATTATCCAAGAATTTTATTTAACTTTAATAATTTAATGGCAGATAAATCATTTGCTGTTAATTAATTCATAAAAATAAAAAGGAGAGATAAAAGATGAGAGAGGAGATTGAGATTAAGGGTAGTGTGGACTATGACAAAATTTCAGGAAGACCCATTTCGAAGAATACAGACACACCTTCGGAAGGTGTATACACTCACGATTCTGTATACACCCTGTATACAGTCAGGCAAAGGAAGTTCAGAAACCCCGTTCAGAGAATATCTGAAGAGCACAGAATCAAGGCTGAAGAGGTTGCGGAGGCAGAAGGCAGGAAAACCTTCAACGAGGTTCTCGATGTCTACGAGTTCTGCTACGACGTCCTGAAGGACTACAGCAGGAAGCTCAGGGTTCCTCTCCACAAGGTTCCTGAGGAACTGGAGAAGTACATTCCCAAGGACATCGATGACCTGATCAGTGAGGATGTCTCAGAACTCCTTGAGAAGTATGGTGTTAATGGTGAACATCTTGCTGTTGTTGGGGCTGTTTTAACAAAGATCCTCAAGGAGATTGTGGTCGAGAGAAAATCTCCTGCGGATGTTCTCAGGTCGTTTCTTGTCCTTGAGGAGGTTGATGTTGATGAGGAAGGGTGATTTTGAGGATTTAAAGGCAATTGAGGAGTATGTGAGGAGGAAGGAGGAGGAGTATAGGAAGAGAGTTGAGGAAGAGGAGAGGAAAAAGAGAGAAGCGATAGAGTTTGTTCTGAACAACTCATTCATCCTGGGAACTGCCGATATCGATGATGAGCTGACAGCACTCGTCAAACACAGGGATAGACTTGAAAAAATCCAGAAGCTCAGGGGTTTGGATTACAGGATCATAACTTGGAACGAGAAGGTCATAGCGATTCCAAGGGAGGTAAAGGCGTCTTTCTCTCTAACCATTGATGAGATTTTGAGAAATGCTAAGAGGTTTGGAGAGAGTTTGGCGTTTTTTGAGGAGGTCGAGGAATAATGTCTAGAAAAGATATGATTATACGTGCAATGCTTGGTGATAAAGAAAAAAGAGATGAAAGAATATGTCCATTGATGGAAAGTTACTGTAAACTCTATAAGTGTATGTGGTTTCTTTCAGACAAAGATTGTGCAATTTTGAGAATTGCCATGAAGGTCCAAGAGGAGGGTTAAAAATGGATTGCAGGTTCTGCGGGCATTTCAGCTACACATACGGGTGCACAACACTGACTTACAGAAGAGGAGTCGGTGCTGGACTCGAGGGTATAATTTCTGCCAGAGAATGTGAGTTCTTTGAAGAGGTGAAGGCCTGATGCCAAAGCTCGAAGACATCGCAAAAGAAGAATTTAAATGGGTTGCCTCGAGAATGTTTGGTCTCAGAACACTAAGGAATCTCATTCTCAGCCTTGATGAAAGTGAAGCAAGCAAAAACGTAAAGTTCTTGGTTGTTTCAATGTACGATAGAGCTCTTTTCTGGATTGCAGCGTTTGGGATTCTTGCATTTCTGTTTGGCGTTGCGATTGGTATAGGAATTGGAGTAAGTTTAGGAACTAACTGGGGTGGTGTTTGATGCCAGAAGTCTTCTGTCCTCGATGCGGTAAGAAGCTTGAGCCCATAGATGGAAGCTGGTATCTTGCAGCTCAGAAACACAGATGTGAGGAGGTCGAGGGCTGATGATAGAACTGGATCCAATTGGAAGGGCGTATATCGTTGGGATTCTCATAGGACTCGTTTTTGGATATTTGCTTGGTAAGTTGGGACTTAAAGATGAGGAGGTCGAGGGCTGATGTCACCTACTATTGTAGTCCCATGCCCTTCTTGTGATGGTGGAAGGAAAACTGACAGTTATTGCAAAATATGTCAAGGAACTGGTGAAGTTGTGATAAGTTTAAGGGGAGAGGGCTGATGCTCACTTTTGAAGAGATTGAGAAGCTAATCCTCACAGGCGCAGGGATACAGGCTTTCGAAAAGATACATGAAAAGAAAAAGAGAATTCTCTCGGCTTATCTTGATTGCATAAATGAGCTCATGAAGCAAATCGAGAAAGAGAAGTCTCAAATTTCTAAGCTTTTAAAGAAAATCAAAGAGATAAACGAGGTTATTGAGAAGCTAAATAACCAGCTCACAATGCTGGATCACACTTTACGATCTGAGGAAGCTCAGAAAACTGTCAGAGCTACTTTAATTGATGACATATTTGCGAGAAGACTGCTTGACGACATTAAAAAGCTAAAGAAACAGCTCTTTACTGTTAAGCTTGATTTAGAGCGTCTTATCGAGGAAAGACCACACTATATTTACTGGATGTACATAAACAGGTGGTCTGAAGATGCAAGAGAGAGTCTGAGACTCACATATTCACAAAAGAGATCACTATTCGATTTTGGAGTAAAAGAGGAGGTCTGATAATTGTGTGTGAGGAGGCTGATGCCTGATGTGCTCAATATTCACAGATACGGACTTTGCAGGAGTCTTGGCGAACGCTGAAACTACATTTAAGCAAAGAAGGCCAGTATTGTACAGCTCTCTCAAAAACAGGAAACTCAAATGCAGGATCTGTGAAAGAGAGTTCACGGACTTCTTTGAGCATTTTGCAGAGCACATGAAAAAGATCTCAATTGAAACGATTGTCTTGTGGTACTACACGACGTGTCTTGATTACATACAAGTTATTGAGGAGGTCTGAGCCATGTTCCGCTGTCCGTTCTGCGGTAAGATAACTCTGACATTCTCCGGACTGATAGTTCACGTTAAGACTCATCTCAAAGACGGGAGATGTCCAATATGCCTTAAAGAAGTAAGAGATCTCAAACGGCATACGTATGCAAAGGCTAAACAAGGAGGAAAAGCCCACAGGATTCTTTATGGATTATTGAATAGAGGAAGCAACGGCTACATTGGAGATCTAATGAGGGAATGCAGGTATGAGGCTTACAGGGCTTGCGAGGTGAAGTAACTTGTCAGAGTTCAATGAGAGCCTTGGATTTCTGACACTCAAGAAAACAGTTCATGAGAGAGTCTGGCTGATTGTCAAGGACAAATTCACTGAGACTGAGAAAACCCTTAAAATTCTCGCTGAGGAATACCCTGAAGAGTATCAGAAGTTTTATTACATGACGAACGGTGCAATCATTGATGAAACTCTCAGGCTGATTCTCATGGTAAATTTCACCTACAACTTTACCTTCGGCAAGTTTCACTCAATGCGTTTGGTCTATGGTCTCCCTCCAGATACGGTTGAGGAGATTGAGGGAAAATGGCATATAAAGTATGACAACCTCACGGACTGGCTCATCAGAACATATCTCCCCATCTCTTTCAAGAAACAGATATGGATATGGAATGGGGAGAGATGGAAGGAAGACACAGGGGAAATTGAGAACGCCATTTCCTACATCTTAAAAAGCTACGGGCTCTCAAACAAGCACAAGATAAAGGACACGGTGAATGAGATAACGATGAGAATTCACTGGTTCTGCTTCATCGATGAGTTTCCCTTCAACAAACTGGGCAGGGAGTATCTGCCACTCATGAATGGTGTTCTCTATCACGGAGATGATAAGGTTCTCCTGCCAAATGGTCCTGCTTTCGGGCACACATACAGAATTCCTGTGAAGTATGATCCCAACGCTGATTGCCTGAAGATCAAGAAGTTCATTTCTGAAGTTGTTGCAGAGGAGAATCAAGCTCTTCTCTATGAAATACCAGCTCTGGCAATAATGCTGAATGAATGGGCACAGGTTGCCTTCATGCTCGTTGGACAGGGGCAGAATGGGAAGAGCACCTATCTCAAAATCCTTGAAAGATTCCTTGGGGAGGAGAACATCAGCAACATCAGTTTACAGGAGCTGTGTGGTGACAGGTTCAAAGCTGCTGAGTTGCTGGGGAAGCTTGCCAACATATACGCTGATCTGCCAAAGAATCCAATAAAATACACCGGGAAGTTCAAGATTCTGACTGGTGGTGACAGAATAACAGTTGAAAAGAAGTTCAAGGATCCCTTCAGCTTTGTGAACAAAGCACTGCTGATCTTCTCAGCCAATGAATTACCACAGGTGAGCGATCAAACCTATGCTTTCTGGAGGAGATGGATAATCATTGAGTTCCCGAATCAGTTTCCCAAGAACGATGAGCTGATTGATGAGCTTACAACTGAGGAGGAGCTTTCAGGCTTCCTGAATGAGGTTCTTCTTGCCAAGACAAGGATTGAGATAAAGGGTGTAACGAAGACGAAGACAACTGAGAGAATAATGGAGGAGTGGATGAAAAGAGCCAATTCAGTCTATGCCTTCATTCAGGACAGGATTGAGAGAGACATCCACAGCTATGAGACTAAGGACGCTGTTTATGCTGCATATCTCGAATACTGTGAGGAGAACGATCTGAATGCTGTGCCAAAGAACAAGTTCTCCCCTGAGTTTGAGAGGCTGGCAAGGGCAAGACCTACTCATAAAACTATAGGGGGTAAGAGAGTAAGAGCTTGGCAGGGTGTTAAACTCAAGTGGGACACTCCCAAAGAAGAAGGTACACTTAATGATTTTGATGACAATGACAACCTTACAGAATTACTTGATGAATGGTGATTATTATGCTGGTAAACTTTTCTACAATCTTTACGAAGACTGGAGATTTAGGAACAGGTTGCACAGGTAGAACAGGTTATATTAATTGGCTACGGAAATTGTTAGTAAATATATTCTTAATAGAAAGTACTTGTGCAACCTGTTCTACCTGTTCCATTCTGGAGGCTGATGCCTCATGAGATGTAAGTTCTGCCACTCAAGGTTATCTAAAGAGGATATTATGAAGGTGGTTGACATCTCCATGCAGTCTGAACCCATTCTCGAGGCAAAGTCTCTGATGTGCCCTGTATGTGGTAACATTCTCCTGAAGAAGAAATATGGGGAGGTGCTGTGATGCCTGTCTGTAATTATTGCGGAAAGAAAGTTTCAGACCTAATGCTACACATGAAGAAACATCACATTGGAAAACTCAGCGAAGAAAGCAGGAGATACCTTCTCAGGCAGGGAGTTCCGTTTTTCCAGATTCTGGAGCTGGAGGGAGTGCTATGATTATATCATTATTATCGTTCAAGTTTACGAAGAGGGCAAGGTATTGCAATACCAATGGTATTCCCGTGAAGGTGGATGAACCATGACATGCTGCAAAGAACTTGCCAGACTTGAGAGACTTGGAGGATTCCACAGCGATACAAACAAGCTCTACGAATACAATGAGCTGCTTGATGATTACGTCGTCTTCAAGCTGAACTTCTGCCCCTTCTGTGGGGTGAAGCTTGCAGATTTGATGGAGGGACAGCAAGTGATGACAGCAACATATTTATACAATCTTATACAACCCTCTACCATGCAACGTTACGTTTACCCTGTTGATCTAACAGAAGTTGAAAATGAGCTGAAGCTCATTGCTGAAAAGCTGAAGGTTTCAAAGGCTGAGGCGATAAGAGAGGCTATAAGGCATTTTGCTGAGGAACTTGAGGGTATTGAAATCATAAATCTCAGAGACATCCCTATGGAGCAGGCTAAGAGGGAAATTCTTGAATTCATAAAGAGGAGAGATAGGGTGACAACAGATGAAATTGCAGATGCTTTACATCTCGATTTGAGTCTGGTAAATGAAATCCTTGAAGAGCTCTGGAGTGAAGGTTATGTCGAGCCGGAAAATTGAAGCAGAGAAGATAAGATGTGTTGGAAGAAAGATCAGCAAGCCAAGGCTGATTCATCAAAGTGGAAGGCATAGAGCCATTGAAATATTCGTGGAGGGAAAACCTGCCAAAGCTGAAGTTGTCAGAGTTTGGAGAGTGCTGAAATCCTGATGGTTACCATCCCTTTAAATATTCCAGTGTGAACGTCCATCTATGGATAATCCTTATAAACAAACTCCCAAACATGGGGAAACAGGGGAGGGAATAACATCCATAGACGTCAGTGAACGTTCAGGTGAAAAAGAAAGCAGAAAACCGCAATCGCCGAAAAAAGCTCAACCAAAGCGAACTAAAATTCGTATGACAATTTGGTGGACATCAGAAAATCATGAATGGCTCAAACAAAA
>JALUWC010000063.1 GCA_027019885.1 Geoglobus sp. | reverse complement strand
CTCTTTTTTGATGATCTCAATAATTTCACTTAAATCTTCAGGAAGAATATCCTCGGACTTTTCAATTCCCACCTTGATTCTCCTGAGGTAGTACCACACACCAGCAGCTAAGGTGAGCGGGATAACTAAGTAGACATAGTTCCATAGCGAGTTCTGGGGCTGAGGAGGCACTCTTTCATCAACGCTAAAATTTATCTCAGGAACGCTCACATTCATCTCTTCAAGTTCTGGCTGCGCCAGAATGTCAATGTGAAACGTCCCGTTCTGCTTTATCTTAATAACCTCACCTGCTACAAGATTTTGATGCCCGTAGCAAACTACATCTATTCTGTAAGTTCCGGGAGAGGTGGTGAATGAATAGCTTCCATTAACCACAACGAGTTTTTGAACAGGCGTCGAGTTAAGGGTGACAATGCAGTTTTTGGCAGGCTCAAACGTGTCCCACGAGTATATCTTGCCCTCAATAGTCGCTGAATTTACAGCCTGAATCAGCATAAATACTGCTATTACTATTAAGAGAGACCTCAGCATCAAAACTCAATACCATCTCAGAATTTTTATAGATTTTCAGGAAAAAGAGAGAACTGGGTCATATCTCGAGGTATTCTCCCGGTTCCAGTATGACCACTCTCACTCCATCGACATTCTCCTCAACCTGCTCTCTGAATTCTTCAGGATTGATCTCAATAACCGGAAATGTGTTGTAATGCATCGGAACAGCAATTTTCGGCCTGACAAGTTCAACAGCCTTCACTGCTTCTCTTATCCCCATTGTGTACCATCCTCCAATGGGAACAAGCATAACATCAGGTGAATAGAGCTCTCTAATCAGCTTCATGTCAAGAAAAACATCGGTATCCCCGCAATGGTACACCCTCTTACCGCTCATTTCAACAACAAAGCCAGCTGGATCCCCGGCAGAAATTATCCCCCTTTCATCCTCGTAGTCTGCAGAGTGGAATGCCTTGACCATTGTTATTTTAACGTCTGCCACAACCGCAGTGCCCCCTATGTTCATTCCAACTGCCTCAACACCCTTTTCTGAAAGAATTCTTGAGAGCTCGTGTATCACAACAACCGGACAGTCATTGTTCTTTGCAATCTCCACAGCATCTCCAAGATGGTCTCCATGTCCATGAGTTACAAGAACTGCGTCCACGTCCACTTCTGATGGTTTCAGTGAAGCCAATGGATTGCCTGTCAAAAACGGGTCGATTATTATTTTCTTCCTGTTCTCAATCAAAAAACACGCATGACCAAACCAGTATATCTTCATGTCCACCACCTCCCCCAACCATAGCGCAATTAATTCATAACAGTCGTGCATGTTAATAAACCTTGGTTTTTCACTCCATGATTCATCCAAAACCCTTAAATAATTGTGATGATGATAATATTTTCAGGTGGTATCGTGGTGACCAAGATACTCATTGCAGAAGACGACGAATCCGTTCTCGAAGTTCTGAGACTCATACTTTCAAGAGAGAACTACCAGATTCTCACTGCGAAGAATGGAAGAGAAGCAATCGATCTTTACAGGTTTGCAAAGCCTGAACTGGTTTTGATGGACATAGAACTTCCTGAAGTTGACGGGATAACGGCAACCAGGGAGATCAGATCAATCGACCCGAATGCAAAAATAATTGGAGTCACGGCATATGCAAGATCAAAAGGAGATGCACTGACCTTAGCGGGGGCTCTCGAGATCATAGAAAAGCCATTCAGCAGGAGGAAAATTGTGTCAACAATCAAGAAATATCTCTCTTAAGTAGATATGGTATAGGATTGAAAACGTTTTAAATAGTAATCTGGTTTTGAAAAGCATATGGTCAACAGATTGACTGAAGTAGAGTGTTTGATTCTGTGCCTTTTAGAGGGGCATGGCAGCTATTCTGAGATTTACGGAGAAGTCATGGAAGTACTCACTATGTTCACTTCAGATAATGACTTTTACTGTGTAAAGAAGGGAGAATTCGAGAGCTGGCATAAATGGCGAAAGGACAAAGCTGAAATTGGCGGAAGACAATACGATGTCGAGATCTGGTACTACAAAAAACGGCTCATGATAAAATTCAGAACATCATGCAGAGACTCTCCACTCGACGAATTGATAAGAGAAGCGAAAAAGATTAGAGAAGACGTGAGAAACTGGAAAGAAACCAGACACCTGATCAGCAAACTGACAGAACTCAGAACCATAGACATGGTATACAGTTACCCCCTCATCGAGGTGGGCAAACGGTATCATCCGGATGATTTTGATGAATTTGCTGAGGAGTCATATACAACTTTTTTCTACGAAATTCCTGACCCGTTCACACGGAAAGCATTTTCAGCTTTCCTTCAACCATCAATCGACAGAGTGCTTGTAAGGCTCAGCCGACCCTCCATCATCTCATCCAGAATGACTCCAAAAACCCGTGCGAAGCTCGTTAATGTAATATACAATTCATGTCTTTATGAGATGCGGCGAAGAGGTGAAACTGAGCTGAGTGAGGAGAGCTTTGTAGAACTGAGACGATTTTTTGAGAATACATTTTTCGGAGTTCAGTCGGCCATCGCAGAAATGGAAAGCACAAACATTCTTGTTTTCCTTTCATTTCTGATGGCACTGTCAGCCATCGCAGCAATTCTCGCCATACTCTACGGCATCCCCAGTATCCTTGCCCCACAGCAGGTAATGTATTTGAAATCGGTCATCAGCATCTTTCTGCTGGCGGTGATACTTGTCTCAATATGTGCTCTTTCTCTCAGGAAGTAGCGCGAATGTTCTCCACAACTATTTCCCTGAACCCTTTGAACAATTCTGACAGATTTTCGACTGCAGTTTCAGCATACAGTCTTATTTTCGGTTCTGTGTGACTTGCCCTGATCAGAACTGCCCAGTCTTCTGTGAAAATTCTTATCCCGTCTTTAAGCTCAACATTCCATTCCTCATTCCTCAGAATTCTGTCTTTTATTCTCTCCATAACCTCAAATTTGATATCATCAGGACAGAATATCGCCTCTGATCGATACGGATAGTCCTGAATCTCACCAGCGATTTGTGATAAACTTCTCCTTTCTTTTGAAAGAACCTCGGCCAGCACTGAGCTCATCACAAACGGATCATCGGAAGCATGGAATTCAGGAATGAAAAAGTGACCTGATCTTTCAACACCTATTATAGCTCTGTTCCTCTGTACAGCCTTTGAAATAAACACATCCCCGACCCTCTCCCTGACAATTCTGTAACCCAGATTCTCAAGTTCCCTCTCCAGCAAAAAGGAGCAGTCCATGCTTGCCACCACAGTACCTTTTTCCGATATTTCCTTAGCCAGTATAACTGCTATTTTTTCGGGTGAAACAATATCACCCCTTTCATCAATTATAATCCCCCTGTCAGAGTCTGCATCGAATGCCACGCCAAAGTCAGCACCTGAATTTCTCACAAACTTTAGTGTTTTTCCAAGGGTTTCCTTTTTCGGTTCGGGCATTCTATTCGGAAATCTGCCATCAGGAACCATGTTTATTCCAAAAACATCACACCCTATGTTCTGATAAAGCGGCATCATTCTGTATGCAGACCCATTCCCAGGATCAAGAACGATTTTAACTGCATTTTCAAGCTGTATCCTGTGTGACACAAATTCGCAGTACTCCTGAATAACGGGTTCAATATCCCCATTAACCGTGTAAACCTCACGTTTTTCCTGCTCATCCAGCTCTCTAAACTGATTGTGCTCAATTACCTCTTCCAAATTCAGATCTCTGTAATACATCCCAGAACCGTCTCCATCCCTGAATCGAATACCGTTATATTCAGGCGGGTTGTGGGAGGCTGAGATGTATATCCCGGCGTCAAAATTTTGTGACCATATACAATAGCCAAGCACAGGAACAGGGATTGTGTCGAATTTAAGAGACACACATCCAGAATCGAGTAAACCAAGTGCAAAGGATTCCATCAATGCACTGCCCGACACTCTTGTGTCCTTGGACATGCAGATCTTCCTGCCAAATCCCATTTTC
>JALUWC010000062.1 GCA_027019885.1 Geoglobus sp. | reverse complement strand
AAAGATATGCGTTTTCGCCAGCTCTTACCATCCACATAGTTTTATTTGTCATTTATTCACCCCTATAGACAGCTGCGGGATATGTCGCCTAACGAGTATTTCACGCACTTTTTATTCGTATAACCCTCCAGATAGGTGTTAAAGCGAACGTTTATAAAGTACATCATCATACAATTATTTGTAATCCTTGATATTAAAAAGCTTACGCCACAAAAGAGATATGAGCTGATAGGAACGCTCATCGAAGAAATAAAGCTGAGAAAGTATTCCTACCAAACAGGGAAAGCTGGGTAGCAAATCAGAATTCAAACTTATTTTCATTCCACCAACATTAAGTTAACCGTATCGATTAACCGTTAAATTTTTAATTATTTTTGGATACAGATTACAGTATGGTCATACTCAAAAAGCTGGGTGGCGGGGGACATACAGAGGTTGAAGTCCCACATCACATCGCTGTTGAAGAGATCCTGAAACATCTAACCAAAGGTGGAATTGCGGTAAAAGAGAATGGTGAGAACATAAGAATCGAGGACGTGAGAAAGATAGAGGACGCAGACAAAATCCTTCTTGTTCCCGTAATAAAAGGTGGTTGAAAGAAAAACATGACAGATTTGGATATAAAATGCATAAACCTCCAAAGCTATCCAACCCAGGAAGCCTACATCTGTCTGATGCAGACAGATGGGTACAGAAGAGTTATACCTCTGTACAGGTTGCTGAGTCCTGAAAAGCTAACAAAGCTCGACATACTGTTTAGAGAGTGCAGAATAAAAGGTGATGAGTGGCTGAGCGAGATAGATTTGAGCGAGGAGGAAATACTCTCACTTTATTTCGATTCACCAGAAGGAAAGGCTGAAACACTTTTCATCGAACTTGTAAATGCTGGACTCTTGCCCAAGCCAGAAAATGGATTCATAACATTGAATTCAGACAGCAAAACCTATAAAATTGAGATTGAGACTCTGAAACTGTTTATCGATGGTAAAGAAAGCTGTTTTCAGTGTGAAAATGAATTGCCGCATTTTGACAGGCTTATTTCTCTCTGCCTGACAATACTCCACGATCCAAAAAAACTGGAGAGAAGGTGATCACTGTAAAAATTCCTCCATCCTGTCCATTGCCTCCTTCAGCCTGTCCATGGATGTTGCGTAGCTTATTCTGAAGTAACCCTGATTGCCTTCGCCAAATGGTGGGCCTGGTGTGACTGAGACTCCTCTCTCAAGAACGAGTTTTTCCACAAATTCTGTTGAGTCGCTATCGAATCTCGGAAAGGCGTAAAAAGCTCCCTCAGGCTTCACCACATCAAATCCCATTTCAACAAGCCTGCTGTAAACAAAGTCCCTTCTCTTTCTGAATTCATCAACCATTGTCTTGG
This sequence comes from Geoglobus sp., assembly GCA_027019885.1. Taxonomy (GTDB): domain Archaea; phylum Halobacteriota; class Archaeoglobi; order Archaeoglobales; family Archaeoglobaceae; genus Geoglobus. Next base: position 2,635 of record JALUWC010000062.1, on the reverse strand, counting down.
TTATCTCCCTGTCTTTTCCCTCTGCCATAACGTCAGCAACTGCCTTCTGGGCAAAGGCAGGAGCACAAACACCATTGAGCTGGTGTATTCTGAGCATTTTTTCAAGCAGATCCTCGCTGGCTATGGCGTATCCAATCCTCCAGCCTGTCATTGCAAGGCTCTTTGAGAAAGCGTTTATTGCAACCACATTCTCAAATCCAGCCAATGTTCCGGGATCTTTGTCATAGTAAATCGCATCATAAACCTCATCGCTTATAACAATTGCATCGTAGTCCATTGCAACCTCAACAACAGCTTCAAGTTCCTTCTGACTCATCACAGCTCCCGTAGGGTTGTTGGGATAATTCAGAAAGATGGCAGATACGTCCTTGCCCATAACCTCATTTAAAGCGTCTGCATCTATAACAAATCCACTATCGTGGGTCATCAGAACTTCAACCTTTGCCTCACACATCGAAACGTAGGTGAAATACCCAAGGAATGAGGGACTCGGGATCACAACCCTGCTTTCTCGTTCAATGAAGGCAAGACTGGTATTGATCAATGCTTCACATGCTCCGGTTGTCATCATTATGTTTCCCGCATCAATATCCGCCCCTCTCTGCCTGTATCTCTTCGCTATCTCCTCTCTCAATTCTTCAAGCCCGAAGTTTGATGTGTAGTGAGTGAAGCCGTCTCTCATCGCCTGAAACGCCCTTTCAACAATAAGGGGGTGAGTGTCAAAATCCGGCTCGCCGATTGCAAGATTTATCACATCAAGCCCCTTCTTTCTTGCGATCTCAACTATCTCAAACATCTTTCTTATCGTACTTGTTGAGATTCCTGCGATTCTTTCAGCTTCTTTGACAGTCAACTCAACCACCTCTTGCCAGTGTGACACACAGTATTAGGATTTAAATACCCTTTCATACAATCACCGTCGTACTCTCTCTGCATCAAACTGATATCTGTAAAATTTAAAATGTTTTTTGTTTTCCAGAATAAAAGATCAATCCGATTTGTGATAGTGTGTGTCAACTAATCACCAAAAATATTTTAAATTCGTAAACAGAAGGATTAAACATGAGGGTCGCCATAATGGGTGCAGGAGTTATAGGCAGCATCTTTGCATACATTTTTGGCAGGGAACATGAGGTAACTCTTATCGAGGTTGTGAAAGATAAGGTTGAACTTTACAGAAAGGAGGGATTTACCGTTATAATGCCGGATGGAAATGAGGTGCATGTTGACAACGTTGACATTACCTCGAATCCTGAGGAAGTTGGGAAGGTTGATCTTGTTCAGATCTCAGTAAAAGGATTTGCAACAGCTCCCGCAACAAAAAATGCACTCCCAATGATTGGGAACGATACAATGGTTCTTTCAGTTCAGAACGGGCTTGTGCATGACATTATTGCAGAGATAGTCGGGAAGGAGAAGGTGATCGCTGGAATCACAGCTCATAGCGGTATGCCGGTCTCGCCGAATGTGATAAGGTATGTTGGCGGTTACGGCCCTTTTCTTACCATAGGAAAGTATGACAAGACCCCCGACGAGAGATTTGACTTCATTGTTGAGGAGCTGAGAAAAACTGGGGAAGACATTGTGGTTGTTGACGACATTGAACCAATAATCTGGAAGAAGCTTGTGGCTAATGTGGCATGCAATCCTGTAGCTGCGATAACAGGAATGACAAGCGTTGAGGCACTTGCATGTGATGAGACAAAGGACCTCATACGAATGCTTGCAGAGGAGGTTGTTGCAGTTGCAAAGGCAAGAGAAATTTACTTCCCTGAAATGGAGAACATAGCTGACTTTGTCTATCAGGCATTTGCAGGAACAAAAGACAACAAGGTCTCAATGCTTCAGGATGTTGAGGGTGGGAGGAAGACTGAGGTTGAGACATTAAACCTTGCAATAGTGAAGGAAGGTGAGAGACTTGGAGTTGATACCCCAGCTAACAGGGTTATATCGAATATAATTAAGTCCTTGGAATTCATGTATGGTAAGAGAAAATAACCATACAATATCTGCAAAAGGTCAAGAACGAGTGTTGATTAGAACGTGGACATTGTTAAGCATTTTACCAGCTCCTCAAGCTGATATCATATTTTAATTTTTCAGTGTGTGGTTGTAAAGGGGACCGACGGTCTTTCATCGCATAGCATCTGCTGCCTCAGACAGCAACGGCATGAATTGTCACACATTAATCTTAAAAATTTAGCGATGTGACTATTTTATTGAGTTTATGTTCATGTTTAACTGTGGTATCACCTCACCCGAGGTTTTACTGTCAGATACTCTATCGCTGGATAATATCCAATTCTCTCAGCTCCGATTACGTAGATTTCTGGTTGTAGAAATTTATACTCAACAACACCCTGCTCATTAGTTTTTCCAATGTACTTTCCGTTGGTGATAACATTTCTTTCAATTACAGCTTCTATGGATTTGATGTAAACCACACTGACATCCGATACGGGATTTCCGTTTGCATCTACAACTTTAATTGTGACTGTATCGCCCACTTTTGCTGGTTTGGGTGAGATCAATATCTGCAAACTCTGCTTAGGTGTTGGTTTCGGTGTTGTTTCGGTTAGCTTGGGTGTTGCTGTCCTAACCGGCGTTGGGGTTTGTCCAAGTGAAGGTTTTGGTG
>JALUWC010000061.1 GCA_027019885.1 Geoglobus sp. | reverse complement strand
CATATCGAATTTAAATAATTTTCTGCCACCAGAGATGTTACCAGAGAATAATCATGAGAACAAAGTTTATAACCAACTGCCTTTCAGTGCGGTACGTGCTGATTGATGACCTGATAATATTCAGCGGATTTGCCATTCCGCTAACATTTACAGTAATGATTCTGAGCACGGGAAGAGAGAAAGTCCACGACAGCATCATCTGGAGTTTTCTCACCACGTATTTGCTTTATTCTTCAGTGCTTCTTTTGATAATTGTTTTCTCCGAGATAACGGAATTCTTTGGAGTTGTGAGTATAGGACCGATGGTAAATGATTTTCACGCTATTCTGTATCTATATGTTGTCCTTCCATTGTCTGTGGTGATACATGCTTTTGGGATATATAGGCTAAATGACCTCTTTGAATACAGCATTGAATCCGTAGATTTGAAGATCGCAGGGCTTCCACTTGTTTATTCAGGACTCTTCTGGGTCATAGCCGCTGAGATAACAGAATATCCAATGATATCCGGTGTCATGATACCCGTATCAGAGATTGCCTATGCCATCTCGCTTCCAGTTCTTGTGGTAATAATCTACTTCACGATAAAGGAGAAAAAATATGAGGAGGCAATAATACAGTCACCGATAAAGTCAGTTGACAGGATAGCAGGCATATCGATGTCCTTCGCAATATTCAGCCTTGCAGTGATGATGAAGGTTTACGGTCACGAGGATTCCTACAACATTCTTGAGGCTTTCGCCCTGCTCACGTTTGTCGTTTCCGGAGAGCTCTACAGAAGGACAATTTTCAGTCTGAGGAAGATATTTTGACTCGAATCGGTTAATGAGGCTCTGTAAAATTATTTAAAACAGAGTTAACAATTTGAACTCGCGATGATTATTGTTAAAACCCAGAGAGGAATGGAGTACATAGCCATGCAGGCAATTAGAGAGATTCTGGGAGACATCAGGATTGAGGTAAGGCCTGCTGGCTATCTTGGAATCCTGATTGTTCATTCTGATGATACTGGTTCTGTAAAGCAGATTCCCGAAGTTGAAAGGGCGATCCCAGTTTCTTTCGAAATTGAGAGCGATTTAAACAAAATACTGGATAAAGCCGAAGAGATAGTCAGCAGAATGGGCGATTTTGAGACATTTGCCGTCAGAACCACAAAAAGAGGATTGAAGCATGATTTCAACTCAATGGATGTAAACATACAGCTTGGCAGGAGAATTCAGGAGATCAGCGGGAAGGATGTTGATCTGAATCAGCCTGACAAGTCTGTTTATATTGAGGTAATCAATGAAAGAACGTTAATCGGCATTCTTGACGGAGAGGAGGAACGAAAGAAGTACACACCGGACAAAACAAACAGCCTGAAGTTTTTTGGCAGGATATCCTTTGTTCAGATGCCATATCTTGAAAATCTGAAGGGTGCCAGAGAGATTGGAGAGAGAATAGGGAGAAATGCGCAGTCCTTTGAGATAAAGGAGCTTGTAATCGCTCCCTACGGCTACGTCAATGCAGATGAACTCCTTGAGTTTCTGAAAGGCGTGAGAAGGGGGAAGGAGTCAAGGCTGAAGATTCAGAGAAAGAGCTACAGCAGAGATGTGCGAGAAACTGAAGTTCACGTCCATGACCTCTTTCAGACGTTCAGGGACAAGAAAAGAAAAAAGAGCGTTCTCATCTCCACAGATCCTACAGGCAGGCAGATTTCAGAGCTTAGAGAAGAGCTCAAAAAAGCATTCAGCCGGGCAAATGAGATAGTCGTATTTGCAGGAAGCAGAACAGGATTGCCAAAGGGCATTCTGAGGCTCTCTGATTTTGTTGTTGATTTAGCACCCCACATAACATTCCCAACTGAAACAGCAATTCCAGCATCTCTCATAGCACTTCTTGATGTTTATGAGGAGATGGTTCTGGAGAGGGATGGCAGAGAAAAGGGTTAGATGTCCGGGCTTCATTGCATGATGAACAGATTGATTTCGAGAAATTATTTACCTGATTGTGAAATAATCTTGGTATGGAGCTGAACCAAGTAACAGAAATTCTGATAGAGTTCAGAGACAGAAGAAACTGGAGGAAATACCACACCCCGAAGAATCTTGCAGTATCAGTTGCGATAGAGGTTGGAGAGCTTCTTGAGCTTTTCCAGTGGAAGAGCGATGCCGAGATCGAGGAGCTCTTGAGAGATGAGAATTACAGAAACAGAGTTGGGGAGGAGATAGGCGACGTTCTGATCTATCTGCTCACACTCGCACACGAGTGTGACATTGACATTGAAAAAGCCATTATGGAAAAGATACGTAAAAATGAGGAAAAGTATCCAGTCTGATTTGTTATTTTGTGATTCTGTGTCATATTCTCACGAAAATCTCTTATTTTACAACGATTAATATGAAATAAAAGCACAGGGTGATTGCATGATAACAGATCTGTTTGTGGAGATGGAGAGGGAGGGTTTTGAGGAGGTTGTTGTTTTCCATGACAGGAATTCAGGATTAAAGGCTATTGTGGCAATACACACCACATCAAACAGCACAGCAACCGGAGGGACGAGGATGTGGAAATATCCCTCATTTAAAGACGCTCTCGGTGACGTGCTTTCACTTGCAAGAGCAATGACATTCAAATGCATAGGTGCAGGAATTGACTTCGGAGGAGGTAAGGCTGTAATTGTTGGCGATCCAGAGAGAGATAAAACAAAGGAGCTTTTAAAGAGCTACGCTGAATTCATACAGTCTCTTGGCGGGAAATTTGTTACGGGAGAGGATGTTGGAATAACCAATGAGGACGTCAGATTCATGAGAAGATACTGCGATTATCTGACAGGAGTCAATTATGATCCCTCCCCATTCACAGCCTACGGGGTTTTACATGGGATGCGGGCATGTCTGAAATCTGCCTGCGGTGATGAGTCTTTTGAGGGTGTTCATGTTGCAGTTCAGGGTGCTGGAAAGGTTGGAATGGAGCTCGCAAGGCTCTTAATCGAGAGTGGAGCGAGAGTCACGGTTTCAGATCTCAGCAGGGAGAGGCTTGAGGCGTGCAGATCATTAGGGGCTGAATGCGTTGAGCCTGATGAGATATACAGAGTTGAATGCGACATCTTCTCGCCGTGTGCTCTTGGAGGGGTTATAGATGATGAGACAGCCCGAAACCTCAGATGCAGGATTGTAGCTGGTTCAGCAAACAATCAGCTGAAAAGCACCTCTGCCGGAAAGATTCTTGCAGAAAGGGGAGTTCTGTACGCTCCAGACTTCATAATAAACGCTGGAGGTCTCATTACGGTTGCAAACGAATACATTTACAAAGAAATAGATGAGACCAAACTGAGAAGGGAGATCGAGGGTATAGGTGAAAGATTGGCTGAGGTATTCAGGCTGGCTGAAAGGCTGTCTGATGAGAGGGGAGAGGTGGTTTCAACACATCAGGCAGCCATTGAATGGGCGATGGAAAAGATGAGAGCAAAATCTGAAAAGAAACACGTGATTTCCGGAAAGTATTATTAAGCTGACCCATATTCTTTTTCATGCGTGACAGAATTCTCAGGATTCTCCAGAAATACAGGAAGGATGAGATAAGAGTGGGCACCATAGGGAGCCATTCCGCTCTCAACATTCTCAAGGGTGCGAAGGAGGAGGGTTTTGAGACTGTCTGCATTTCAAGGCAGAATGAGAGGTTTGTTTATGAGAATTTTGGAGTTGCGGATCACATCATTCAGGTTGAGGACTTCAGAGACCTCCTCCTCGATAAGGTGCAAAAGAAACTGATCGATCTCAACACAGTTCTGATTCCCCACGGCAGTTACAATGCCTACATTGGCAGTTTATACAATTTGAAGGTTCCGGTATTTGGAAACAGAGTTCTCATGGAGTGGGAGACAGTGAGGGAGAAGCAGAGAGAGTGGTTGGAGAGATCAGGTCTCAGACTTCCCAAGGTTTGCAGCTCACCCGATGAGATAAACTCCCTTGCAATAGTCAAGTATCCGGGAGCGAGAGGCGGGAAGGGGTACTTCATAGCCAGCAGCAGGGAGG
>JALUWC010000060.1 GCA_027019885.1 Geoglobus sp. | reverse complement strand
TATCAGAGTTTTGGAGCCAGCATCTTTTTATCTCATTTAAGTTAGTCTGATTGTAACCTGAAAATCACGGGCATACCCGGGGTTCTGAGCTTTACTCTGACTTTTGCGCCAATGGGAATTGGGAGGCCGTGGTGCCGCAGGCATCTAAGCCTCTCACCACCGGTCAAGAGGATGGTGTAGAGATAATGGGTTCCCAGAAATAACCTTTCCAGTACAACGCCATCCCCATCCTCATCCTCCCGTATATCTATGGAATCTGGCCTTATCAAAACCCTGACCATGTCGCCTTCGGGAAATCTGGCATCAATCCGAAGGTCACCTATGGGTGTGGCAACTTTTCCATTTTTTATAACTCCGCTGATAAAATCTGCTATACCAACGAACTGTGCCACAAAAGGGGTTGATGGTCTGTGGAATACCTCCTCAGGTGTACCAACCTGTTCCAGCCTCCCATTTCTCATGACGCCAATTTTATCCGACATGAAAAAAGCTTCCTCCTGGTCATGGGTTACAAAAACTGTTGTAATCCCTGTTTTTTTGAGTATTTTTTTAATATCTGACCTTATTTGCTTTCTCAGGTCAGCATCCAGATTTGAAAAGGGCTCATCCAAGAGAATGACCTCCGGCTCGGGTGCAAGTGCTCGGGCAATCGCCACACGCTGCTGTTGCCCACTGGAAAGCTCGTGAGGATACCTCTTCTCCATACCATCCAGTCCCATAAGTTCCAGTACCTCTAAAACTCTCTTTCTGACCTCCTGCTGATTCCTCATGCCGAAAGCCACGTTTTGGAAAACATTCATATGTGGAAAGAGGGCGTAATCTTGGAAGACCATGCCAACTCTCCTCTTCTCGGGCGGCATCCAGGTACCCTCCCCGGCGACGGTCACCCCACCGATTTCAATCCTTCCGCTATCGGGTTTTTCCAATCCAGCAATCAGCCGGAGTGTTGTGGTTTTTCCACAGCCGGATGGTCCGAGCAGACAGAATACTTCACCTTTTCCAATCTCAAAGCTCAGGTCTTCAACAGCCTTGGTGGCATTATACTTCTTTGTTACATTCTCGAGAAGAACCTGAACTTTCATTTCAAAACACCTCCCCTTCTCATTAGATATGTCACCGGAAGCATACCAACAAGCACTATCGTAAGGGCAGGAAGAGCTGCTCCACCCCACATAGACTCTGCAGCCATCTGCCACACCCACACCGACAGCGTGTCGTAGCCAAAAGGTCTTAATATCAGGGTTATCGGGAGCTCCTTCATTACATCGACAAAAACCAGGATAGCGCCTGCAGCAACGCCGGGTGTTATCAGAGGGAGCTGGACGTCCTTTAGAATCCGGATGCGGGAAGCTCCCAGAGTTCTTGCAGAACCGATGATATTGGGGGTCATCCTCTCTAAGCTGGAGTCTACAGAATTGTAGGTTACAGTTACAAATTTGACGGTGTAGGCGTAAATCAGACCTATGACTGTACCTGTTGTGATAAGACCTACGGTAATACCCAGGGTACTGTCCAGAAAGGCGTTCAGGTTGCGGTCAAAGGACGAGAGCACCCCAAGTGTGCCAACACCTATTACTGCCCCTGGAATTGAATAGCCCATGGTAGAGAGTCTCCCTATACTTCGCAACCTTTTGCTACCACCACTCTGGAGCACACCTGTCAGAACCAAGGCGAGAAATGCACACGCAATTGCTGCAGTGACAGAGAGAGTGAGGCTGTTGAATAGAAGCCCCATGTACATCCTGAAAGAGGTCGATGGAGCAGAGGTTTCTTCCACAGCCCACCGGATGAGCTGCACTACAGGAAGTACAAATGCAAGAGAGATTACTGTGGTGCAGAAGACAGAAGCAACAGCACCCTTTATACCTGAGAGCCGCTCCTTGTCAATCCCCTCTGTTCTGCCCCTCTGATAATATCTGGCTCTTCCTCTTAACCTGTACTCCAGCCAGACCAGAACCAGCGCAAAAAGGAGAAGGATTCCAGCAAGTTCCATGGCAGCCTTCAGATTCATTCTGCCATACCACACCCGTATTATCCCTTCGGAAAGGGTTGGGAAGTTGAAGAATCTCACAGTGGCGAAGTCGGTGAGCACTTCCATCATAACTAGTGCCATTCCCACAGCAAGTGAGGGTCTTGAGAGGGGAAGAATTGCCTTCATAAGTGTCTCAAACCTGCTGTATCCTATAATTTTTGAAACCTCTATGCTTGTGCATGAAATCTGGGAAAATCCAGCCCTCGCCATGATGTATACGTAGGGATACAGCACCAGAGACATGACAGTCATGGCACCCCAGCCTGATCTTATCTCTGGTAGTGTAAAACCAAAGAGCTGCCTCACAGCAGTGTGAACGGGACCTGCGTAGTCGAAAGTGGCCATGTATACATAACCGAGCACGTACGTTGGAACAGCCAGTGGCAGGATCAGGAGAACCTCGAACATCCTGCTTCCAGGAAACCTGTAGGCAAAGGTGAGCCAAGCGAGAGAGACACCGAGAAGAAAGGTTCCAATACCAACTCCTGCGAGAAGAAGCAACGTGTTTTTTATCATATTGGGTAGCAGTGTTTTGCCAATACTGCGCCATATCTCCTTGGATGGGGTTGCAACTTCTGCCAAGACTGAAAAAATCGGTACCGCTACCAGCAAAAATATAAAAAGGGAAATTGCGCCGGCAGCGTCCAGAGGTCTGTACATCTTATCTATATCCAGCTCTCTCCATCAGCTCTATCGCACTTTTCTGTAGCATCCCGTACTCTGCCACATTTATCGGATCCATCTTGAACTCACCCCATTCCCTGACTATGGGGTGCGGCTCTACCCGTGGATTCACAGGATACTCAAAGTTTCCGTCTGCGAATAACTTCTGTCCCTTCTCACTGCTGAGCCACTCTATCAGTTTTATCGCTTCTTCACGGTTCTCTGCGTACTTGGTTACTCCTGCACCCACAATATTCACATGCACACCCCTGTCTTCCTGATTTGCCCAGAAGATATTAACAGGCAGATCCGGGTCTCTGTCTTTGAGTCTGGCAAGGTAATAATGCATCACCACGCCCACGTCGCAGCCGCCTGCTGCCACCGTTTCAATTATCCTGGTATCGCTGTCTATGAACTTTGGATTGTTCTCAACCCAGCCTCTCACAATTTCTTCTGCCTTTTCCTCACCGTGTGCTGCTATCAGGCTGGCCACAAGGGACTGAGTGTAAACCTTTGTTGAAGGTCTCAGGCACAGCTTGTTTTTCCACTTCGGATCGGCGAGATCCTCGTAGGTTGAAAGTTCCTGCGGAGAGACCTGCTCTGTGTTGTAGACTATTGTTCTCACCCTCATGGTAAGACCGAACCACCTGTTCTCAGGGTCTCTCAGGTTTGGGGGGATGTTATTTTCAAGTACATCACTTTTCACAGGCTGAAGAAGACCTTCCTGAGCGGCAAGCCATAGATTTCCGGCGTCAACAGAGATGTAGACGTCGGCAGGTGTAAACTCCCCCTCTGCCTTCAGGCGTTCACGGAGCTCTGCATCCTTTCCGTAGGTAAATCTGACTTCTATACCAGTTTCATTCATAAACTCCTGAAACACAGGCTCCATTTGACCGTAGTGTCTTGCGGAATAAACATAGACTACCCTTTCCGGAGTTTCATCTGGAATTGTAGACTCTTCTTTTTCAGGAGCTACACAGCCGGCTACTGCGGTAACCAGCAAGAGCAGCATACTCATGGAATACTTCAACCAGATTTTCATGCTACCACCACCATTTTTAGGATACCCTAAATTGTAATTAGGGGTATATTAAGGTTACCCTAAATATTGTCACAGATGCCATGACTCTCATCCACACCACCGTCAATTGTCGTGTATAACGTCGATAAATGGATGGAGTCGTAATAGGTTGTGGGGATTCAGCATAGTAGACCGAGAGACCCGGGACTCACGTGAGCACAATCGTGACGTGCATCGAATGCATCCGGAAAGTTGATGGAAGATACAAAATAAAATCTCTTTCAATCTCCATTTTCAGGAGTCTTCAATTCTAAC